>CACZUS010000059.1 GCA_902784425.1 uncultured Bacteroidales bacterium | reverse complement strand
TGTCATTCATGTTGCTATATAGTTTAGATAATGTACCTAATGATGCTACTTCTAATGTTTTCCATACAGGGGGCATCGATGGAGTGTCATACTTTCGAAAATGTTCCAAAATATATTCATCCGTAGATCGATCGAGTCCTTCTTGCAGATTGTTCAGGTTGCGTTGAAACATAGTGTCACATTCAGCCAACGACGAATCCATAAACCAGAAAATCCCATGGTATTCGGAAAATATGCGAATGAGCCGAGACCGGACAGCTATCTCAATTCGTTGTATGGCAGAAAACACAAGTTTTCTTAGTTCTTCGTCAAAATGATAAAAACTAATAATGTGAGAGAACTTAGCCCCTGATTTAAATGTATGTTGACGTTTGTCTGTTTCCAGCAATCGCCAATAACCTGCCAGTCTGAAATAACTGATAATGTTAAGTGTTGCCTCAGCATCGTAATCTATACAGAGACCTCTTTGTTTTAAAATATCTATTTGCTGTTGAATGGAAAGCAATTGTTTGGTATATTCCATAGTGTAATGCAATAAACATGTAGAAAAAAATGTCCCGCCCTGGTACGCTACATTCCAAAAGGAAGAGAAGCGGTGGCGGGTTCTATCGTTTGCAAAAGTATAACATTTATTTAGAATAGACAAACTTTGTAGTCGTTTTTTTAGTTAACGAATCACTTTTTCCCCGTTAAACCATATAGGTATATTTATTCCTTCCTTTAGGTTTCCGAGAATCCGACACAAAAGCATATATTTGCAACCCGAAGGATAACACCCATGTGAAGCTTTCCCATTTCAATCAGATTTATCTTATGAATAGAAACGAGAATATACAACAATATAAGAATGATAAAAAAAAGAATGTGGAGCAATCATTGACTAGGAATGATATTGTTCGACAATATAAACAGGTAAAGGCTTTCCAACTTATTTTTAAGGGAATGGATCTTCCTTTTCGTATTGTTTTGAAAATCTTATTTTCCCCCATTTGTATTGTTGCATGGATGCTTCATGATTTGTCTAATTTGCTTATCTATTCAGGTGTGGGGGCATTAGTCTCTTTCTTTTTTTTGAAAATATTTAGTTCTACTATCTGCTCAATTATTGTGTTTGCTGTATTTATGACATCAATGGTTCTGTTCATATCTCTTTTAGGATTGGCTCTTAGGGCTCATACGTTTGATGAAGATAAAAAGAGATCGAGAAGAATTTCAGACAAAATGTTCGCAGAATGGAAATCATTAACGAATTTCCATTATTTCTCTAATTTGTTCACAAATGAAATCATTAAAGAAAATTATGAACCCAAATGGGGAATGACAGAAGAGCAGATCAAGGAGTATATTTCTCGTAGATGGAATTTGGGTAATAAGAAATCCATTTCATTATATGTGTTGCCTTTGTTCAGTCAGTTATGTCGACTGAATAAGAAAGCCTGTGGCGAGCAAGTCGCTTTTTTGTCGAATCTGTTGAGTGAAGAGGAGATTAAGCTTGTCATGGAGAGAGAGTATTCGGATGTGCAGATAGAGGAAGCCACTCAGCATTGGCGAGGGAAAATCATGAACGAGAAGATGATTATGATGAACACGCTGTTTCAGTTGTCTGTTGAGGTGGATGGTATTCATAATGATGAGTGGAAATTGCTTATGTTGATGATGTCACAGTTTGGAATCCTTGACATTGAATCTTTTATAAGACAATACTCTCCTTTGCGTACCGAGTTTGATAATCATCAGTATAAAAATAATAAATATAAAAATAATAAATATAAATATAAGAATACCACAGCGCAGGACAGGGAATCTGCTGCTAAGTTGAGACCTTATTATACAGCCCTCGGACTGACGGAAGATGCCTCTGTCGAGGAGATTAAACGAGCCTATCATGCTTTGGTTCAACTGCATCATCCCGACAAACCACAAAATGTCAACAGAATTGTAGAATGTGAAACCCTAATGAAGCGATTTAACGAAGCATACGAACATCTGCGAAAGAAAAAATGATTTCGTAGGGGCGAATTACATTCGTTCCTTTTCATACGCCCATACGTTCATAATTGGTTATTTAATTTTCGCCATAAATTGTTTGCCTTCATCTCGACAAATAAGTTGCAATGCCCATTTCCCAGAATGAACAGATGGAGGTATGCCACCACCAGGGAAGAGCCATTGCCCTGCCAAATAAAAATGATCCAAATTAGGTATCTTTTGGTTTAATTGGTCAATCACATTTTTGGATGTAGGAATAAAGCCTTCGTATGAACCTTTCCATGCACCCGTGTATCGAATAGTGGTCAGAGGTGTGGCAACATCACACACTTCAATGTGTTCGGAACTGCCAGGATAATGTTTTTCCAATATTTTTATAGCGTCCTCTTCAATCTTCTTTTTCTCCTTGCTATAGTCCTCTTCGTTCATTTTCTCCCATAAATCATAAGGACTGTCAAAGCGAATGATGATACAAGATTTGCCTTCTGGCGCCATTGTCGGATCAAAATTATAGTTTAAGATTCTATAACTATGTTTGAGTTCCGTACCTCCGATTTTTTCTCCATGAGCTTGTACTACCTGTATGTTGTAGTCGGTTTGTAGCGCCTTGTCGATGCCGAATGAGACTTGTACCATGGAGGTGAATAGTTTCCAGTTGGCGTAGACCCGATCTAACTTAGGAGATCTGAACTTGCCTTTCAGTAGTTTGTAGAGTGTGGTGTAACCATCTGCGGCACTTACAACGTAGTCGGCATCTATGACACTGCCGTCGGTCAGTTTCACACCTTTAGCGGTTCCGTTTTCGATAATGATTTCTTCCACCTCTTTTTTGAAAAGAAATTCACCGCCCAATGATTCATATCTCTCCTTCATTCGCTCTGCAACACCCAATGAGCCGCCAATGGGATAACCAGCATTCTTGCGGAAATACCATCCCATAATCAAGAGAAATGCGTAGCATGCATAATTACCTTCACCATAAATGTTCAGTAATTTTTCTTTTAAGAGGGGACTTTTGATTTTTAGTGATTCGATATATTGTGTGAAGTTTTTCCCTCTATGACGAATGGCGATGAATAGGGAAGGGAAACAATGGAAGAAGGCTTTAAGGTATTTTAATGGTGTGCGAAGTGCAGGCGCGATATCAAACGGACGAAGATGAGAGGCTCTACGAATGTCTCTGGCCAGTTTGTTGATTGCTTTACCATCTTCTGGAGAAATTGTCAATAGATATTTCTTCCATCGCTCCAAATCCGTATAGATAATTAGGTCTGAACCATCTTTTGCTAAGTTTCGATTGTGAATCTCGGCGTTGATAATTTGTACTTGGTC
Organism: uncultured Bacteroidales bacterium; assembly: GCA_902784425.1. Lineage (GTDB taxonomy): Bacteria > Bacteroidota > Bacteroidia > Bacteroidales > Paludibacteraceae > UBA1181. The sequence continues at coordinate 14,647 of CACZUS010000059.1, read as the reverse complement.
GTTTAAGATGTTAGTCTCGCACATCGTGTCATGAAAAGCACCTTCTTTGGTGCCTACCAACCATTGAATGCTGTAATCGAAACGATATTTTTTTCGATACCATGCCGTGCAAATTCCGCCTGCAATGCTATGTTTTTCAATAATCTGAGAGTCAAAACCATTTATCTGTGCATAGATGCCAACCGACATGCCAGATACACCTCCGCCTATGATGATAATTTTCTTTTTCTGATCCATTCTTTTTGTTTAAACGGTATACATCACCTTTACAAATGTACATGCAATTTTTGTGTAATTTGTGATAAAATAGGGAAAATTATAATTGGAAAACTTTTTGCTTTTTGAAAATGATTGTAAGTGGTTGATTTTGTTCCTGTTGTCAAAAAAAGTTTTTTCTTTATTTGTTGAAGGATAATTTATTGTGATTTGATAATTTATAGATTGAGGAAGAATAGTTTTGAAAACTTTGGACTCTTTTTTTGACCAATTCGAAAGCAATTTATGCTGTTTTTTGGTTGCCTGACAAGGCTGTTGATGATTCTTCCATATTGGATAATGATAGGGTTCTTTAGTTTTAATGATGGGTTTAATGTGAGTGGTAACTTCCAAAACACCCCTGTTGTGTGCAACGATAGTAACAATACTTCCATTGTTGTGGATACGTCTGTTGAAAAAATAAAATAAAAATAGTCGAAGAAAAAGTTACGGAGACCATATTTTTGTTTTAATTTTGCATAAAATTTCAGACACGGAAGAATTTCTTAAAAATCATAATAATTCAATGGACAGTCAACATCCTTTTTCAGTTTTTGCCGGATCAAACACAAAGTATTTGGCAGAAGAAATATGCAACTGTTTAGGTTGCGAATTAGGTAAAATTAATTTGCAGAAATTTGCAGATGGTGAGTTTGGTGTATCTTACGAAGAGTCAGTTCGTGGTCATTATGTGTTCTTGGTTCAATCTACTGTACCTTCAGCAGATAACTTGATGGAACTTCTTTTGATGATTGATGCTGCAAAGAGAGCCTCTGCTTATAAAATCATTGCCGTTATTCCTTATTTCGGCTGGGCTCGCCAAGACCGTAAAGACAAACCTCGTGTTGCTATTGGTGCTAAATTGGTGGCTGATTTATTGACAGTTGCTGGTATCGACCGCTTGATTACGATGGATTTGCATGCAGATCAAATCCAAGGATTCTTTAATGTCCCTGTTGATCATTTGTATGCTTCAACTGTCTTCTTGCCTTACATTCAATCTATGAAATTAGAGAACCTGGTCATCGCATCTCCTGATGTCGGTGGTTCTAAAAGAGCTAACTCTTACTCTAAATATTTGGGTTGCCCTATGGTGCTTTGCCATAAGAGCCGTGAAAAAGCTAACGTGGTAAGCGAAATGACAATCATCGGTGATGTGAAAGGTAAGAACGTGGTAATCCTTGATGATATGGTTGATACTGCTGGTACGTTGACAAAAGCAGCTGGACTTATGTCTAACGCAGGTGCACTCTCCGTTCGCGCCGTCGTTTCTCATGCTGTGATGTCTGACCCTGCAAGCTCTCGCGTGGACGAATCTAGCTTGGAAGAGATCATCTTCACTAACTCTATTCCTTTCCACAAGAGTTGCAAGAAAGCTCATATCCTTTCTATCGCTCCATTGTTCGCAGATACTATTCAACGTGTGATGGACAACCGCTCTATTAGCGAGAATTATTTGACAAAATAATTTTAATATAGGAAAGACTGGAAATGATTGTTTCCAGCCTTTCTTGTCTTTATACTTCTTTTATGTTTGTCGTTCTGCTTGTCCATCACCCCTTATGGAAGTTCATCCTAAAACCTGCATTTCTCAACGATAATGTGGGAGAATCACTCTCTATTAATTCGGACATCAACGCAAACAATCAAGATCGGTTTGACTTAACCGAATGGCAGAAAAAAATAGTCTCCGTTTATGAGACCACAAGCGAGAATTATCTGATGAAAATCTTTGTCCGCAATAAAATGACGGTCACTGAGTTCCAAAAGAAATTCAACTCTTCTTTTCCTAACTATGAACGAATCATTCAAGCTGTTGAAAAAGCAAACTATAAGATCGCTCAACTAATTGTTGAACATCAAATACCCCTGTACTACAAAAAGAAAGGATTCTTGCAATTATACAAATCAGACAAACTGATTGTTTCTCCTTCTGTCGACAACGCTTTGCCTTCTTTCGTTTTAGAAAATGGAGAACTGCGCTATTCTTTGCAGATAATAAATCAAAATAAAATATCGTCCATTCCTTTGGTTAAGGAACTAAAAGAGGTGATCCTCCTCTCTAACGAACCTTGCTGTATGGCGTTGCACGGACGTTTTTATCTTTTCGAACATGTTACCTACAAGAAAATAGCGGCTTTCTTCACTAAGAAAAATATCGTTGTATCCTCTCCGAATCTCTCTACTTACATGAACTCGTTTGTGTTGAAGACCTTGCAAAGTGAGGATATCAGTGTGTCGGGATTTACAGTCAATCATCTGAATTTTCATCCGCAACCTGTACTGACATTGATGGGGGATCTGAATCAGGTGGCGGCATTATACCTGCATTTCCAATATGATGATATGCGTGTGGAGGTGGATTCTCCCTTAACACGACTTGTCTCTTTGAAAGAAAAAGAGGACGATTTTCAATTTCAACTGATACACAGAGATTTGGATGCGGAGAAACAAAGCATCGAATACCTGAAGAAGTTAGGTCTGAAGGAGAGGAACAAATTTTATTATTTTGATTATCAGCAAACCGATTGGTCACTTTCCATCGTGGATTTTCTGATAAAGAATAAATCCAAGTTGAAACAATTTGTGTTGAAACAAGAAATGGGGGAGCGCACCTATGTGTTAGAACCTGCTTCTGTTGATTTCTCCATGGAGGAGGTGAATATCGATTGGTTTGAGTTGAAGGGGATTGTTCGTATTGAAGGATATGAGATTCCATTTCCTAAACTACGAAATCATATTCTTGAAGGATGCCGTGAATATCAGCTGCCCAACGGCAAGTATGTTATTCTTCCAGAGGAACTCTTTGCGAAGTATACCAATCTGATGCGAATGTCAACTGATGGAGAGACTTTGCAAATTCGACGCTCGTTGTTTGGTCTCATTGGTGATTCTGTTGCAGTGGCTAAGAACATACGGTTGCAATTAAAAGCACTTGAACCCGTTCCGTCGGAGATTCAAGCCACGTTGAGACCCTATCAGCAGTTGGGCTATTCCTGGTTGGTGAAATTGTATAATCTGAATTATGGAGGATGCTTGGCAGACGACATGGGATTGGGTAAAACCTTACAATTCCTTTCCTTCCTACAGTATGTTTATCCGTTGAAAAAAGTGGAAAAGACAAAGACAAAATGGATCTATGAAACCAGTGAACCAACATTGTTTGACCAACCTGTTGCGACAGAAACAACGGAGACGGAGATGGTGGTTCAACCATCGGATAAACTACCCACATTGATTATCCTGCCAACGTCGTTGGTCTTTAACTGGGTGAACGAGAAACAAAAGTTCGCTCCTTCGCTGACTCATTTTGTCTATGCAGGAGAAAAAAGAATCAAGACGAAGAACATCCAGAAAATATTGCAACATTATAATTTGATTTTCACCACGTATGGAGTAGTTCGAAACGACATAGATTATTTGAATAAGTGTCAGTTCGAGTGTGTGATTATGGATGAGAGTCAGAATTTGAAGAATCCGTCGTCGCAGATATACAAGGCGGTGATGCAGTTGAAGGCGCATCACTATTATTGTCTGACGGGTACGCCAGTAGAGAATGGCATGATGGATTTGTGGGCGCAGATGAATCTGGTGAATCGGGATGTTTTAGGTTCGCAGAACTATTTCCATAGCTTTTTTGAACAACCCATTCTGAAAGAAAAGAATGAAGAGAGGAATGCATTGTTGCATCAGATTATAAAACCATTTATATTACGAAGAACGAAGAAAGAGGTTGCCAAGGAGTTGCCCGACAAATATACGTTGGAGGTCTATTGTGAGATGAATGAAGAGCATAAGGTGGCGTATGAAACCCACAAATCGGCTATTCGCAACACGATCATGGACGAGATATACCAATATGGAAAACCCAAGGTGATGACGTTTGCCCTTTCGTCGTTGATTATGCTACGTGAGATGGCGAATCAGGTATCCTTAGTGAAGGAGGATAGTGAGATACCGTCGACAAAGGTGGAAGAGATACTCAGACGTTTGGAGAGTTTGAAGGAAGAGGGCCATAAGGTATTGATATTCTCTAATTTCGTTAAGTTTTTGGATGTGATAGAAGTGGAGTTGGTGAAGAATCAGTATGGGTATTCAAAAATCATTGGGTCGACGAAAAATCGTTCGGAGCAGGTGGATCAATTTCAAAATGACCCCAACACTTTCTGTTTCCTGATTTCGTTAAAGGCAGGAGGTGTAGGGTTGAATCTGACGGCGGCGGATTATGTTTTCTTGATTGACCCATGGTGGAATCCAGCAGCAGAGCAGCAAGCGGAGGATAGAGCCTACCGAATAGGGCAGATGAAAAATGTCTTTGTATATAGATTTATTATGAAAGATACGATAGAGGAGAAGGTGTTGTTATTGCAGAATAAGAAGCGTAGTTTAGCAGATTCCTTTATCAATCAAAATAATCCTTTCGATAGTCTTGATAAATCAGAGTGGGAAGATTTGTTTAAATGAAACATTTGTGTTATCTTTGCAACGCTTTTTTAGAATTTATTAATTCAATGAAAGTGTGATGGGAAATTAAGCCATTACGGAAAATTATGTAAAACTTAATTTTGAGTAACACAAAATGAAAACTTTTGATTTGGAAGGTTCCCTCAGAAAGAAAGAGGACCTAGGAAAGAAAGCCACTAAGGCAATCAGAGCTAACGAGATGATCCCATGCGTATTGTATGGAGGAAAAGATGACAATGTTAATTTTCAAGTTAAAGTAGCAGATGTACGTAAGTTGATTTACACTCCAAACATCTACTTGGTTAATTTGACTATTGAAGGCAAGACTCGTAAAGCTATTTTGAAAGAGATTCAATTCCATCCAGTAAAGGACAATGTATTGCACATTGACTTCCTGGAGGTATTTGAGGATAAAGACATCGTTATGGAAGTACCTTTGAAGACAGAAGGTTTGGCAGAAGGTGTACGTATGGGTGGTAAGCTTGTACAAGAAATGCGTAAGTTGAGAGTGAAAGGTAACTACAAGGATATTCCAGAGATCTTGACTGTAAATGTTGAGAATTTGGCTCTTGGTAAGACAATTCAAGTAGGAGCTCTTTCATTTGACAAGTTACAATTATTGAATGCATCAAACAATGTTGTTGTTTCAGTAAGAGCAACAAGAGCATCTAGAAACTCTTAATTGTTGATATGAAATTTTTGATTGTGGGTTTGGGCAATATTGGTGATGAATACGCCAATACCAGACACAACATAGGATTCAAAGTGTTGGACGCTTTTGCTAAGGCGTCCAACCTTGTTTTTGACAATGACACACGCTATGGCGCTACAGTATCAGGTAGAGTGAAGAATGCTGAACTGTTGTTGTTAAAGCCCTCTACTTATATGAATCTAAGTGGTGATGCGGTGCGTTATTGGATGCAAAGAGAAAAAATTCCTGTAGAGAATGTGTTGATCATTGTGGATGACCTCTCTATTCCTTTCGGCTCGTTACGTTTGAAGGGTAATGGAAGTGCGGGTGGTCACAATGGTTTGAAGAGCATAGAGGCACGTGTAGGCACGCAGCAGTATGCTCGAATCCGTTTCGGAATCGGCAATGATTTTCCGAAAGGAGCTCAAGTGGATTATGTGTTAGGTGAGTGGAGTGATGAAGAGGCTAAACGATTGGAGGAGCGTATTCCCATCGCAGTGGAGATGATAAAGAGTTTCTGTTTGGCTGGTCTTCAGAACACGATGAACCAATTTAATAATAAATAACAAGAGAACCCGAAAAATAAAGCGGATTCCCTTTGAAAGTGAGATAGATAATAAACATATTTTGCAAAATTATATATTTACGAAAAATGGCTGAAAAGAAAGTGCGTGTGCGTTTTGCACCAAGTCCGACAGGTCCACTTCATATTGGTGGCGTAAGAACATGTCTCTACAATTATCTTTTTGCGAAGAAAAATGGAGGTGATCTTCTTCTGCGTATTGAGGATACTGATTCTCAACGATTTGTTCCTGGTGCAGAGGATTATATCATTGAGTCATTCAAATGGCTGGGTATAAAGTTCGATGAGGGTGTTGGCGTCGGTGGCGACAACGGACCGTACAGACAGAGCGAGCGTCGTGAGATATACAAAAAATATGTTCAACAACTTTTGGATGCGGGTTATGCATACTATGCATTCGATACACCGGCTGAATTGGAGGCTAAACGTCAGGAGACTCCTAATTTTCAGTATGATTCACACACACGTATGTCGGGCGTCAATTCGTTGACGTTGTCGGCTGATGAGGTGAAGAGACGTATCGAGGCTGGTGAGAAATATGTTGTTCGTGTGAAGATCCAACCTGATGAGGATATCGAAGTGGATGATATGGTTCGTGGTAAGGTGGTGATCAACTCTAATATTTTGGACGACAAGGTGCTTTACAAGGCTGCTGACGAGTTGCCTACCTATCACTTGGCAAATATTGTGGATGACCATTTGATGGGTATCACGCATGTGATTCGTGGTGAAGAGTGGTTGCCTTCTGCTCCGTTGCATGTCCTTTTGTATCGTTACTTTGGTTGGGCTGATACGATGCCTCGTTTCGCACACCTTCCTTTGTTGCTAAAACCAGAAGGAAATGGTAAATTGAGTAAACGTGATGGCGATCGCCTTGGTTTCCCTGTCTTCCCATTGGAGTGGCATGATCCTGCTTCGGGTGCCATCTCTTCTGGCTATCGTGAGTCGGGTTATCAGCCAGAGGCTGTGGTTAACTTCCTCGCTTTGTTAGGATGGAATCCTGGTACCGACCAAGAACTCTTTACAATGGATGAGCTGATCAGTCTCTTCTCTATTGATAGAGTGAGCAAATCGGGTGCACGTTTCAACTATGAGAAAGGCATTTGGTTCAATCATGAATATCTCATCAGAAAATCAGATGAAGAGGTGGCTAAATTATTTGTTCCTATCTTGAAAGAGAAAGGGTATGAATGTGATTTGGCTAAATTAACATACATCGTTTCTTTGGTAAAAGAACGTATCAACTTCCCTAAGGATTTGTGGGATCAAACAAGTTTCTTCTTCGTCGCTCCAACCGAGTATGACGAGAAATCATTGAAGAAACGTTGGAAGGAAGAGAGTCCTAAGTGTCTTACCGAATTGATGGAGGTGTTAAAAGGTTTGTCGGATTTCTCAAAAGTGGAGGAGAACGAACAGATCGTATTGGATTGGGTGGCATCCAAAGGTTACAACCTTGGTACGGTGATGAACTCATTCCGTATCACCTTGGTTGGTGCTGCTAAAGGACCTCATATATTTAATATCATAGATGTTTTAGGTAAAGAAGAGACGTTAGCTCGTGTTGAGCGTGCGTTAACTGTAATAAAATGAGACTAATATACGATTTAGGCATTCAGCTCTACTCTGGTGGAGCTTGGATTGCCTCTTTTTTCGATGACAAAGCGAAAAAGTTCGTTGAGGGTAGAAAGAATGTGTTTCAAACACTCTCTGACAAAATAGATCCTCAGTCGAAGTATGTTTGGATTCATGCTGCATCGTTAGGTGAATTTGAACAGGGAAGACCTATTATTGAAAAGCTAAGGGTTATCAAACCTGAATATAAGATTATATTGACCTTCTTTTCTCCTTCGGGCTACGAGGTGAGAAAAAACTACGAGGGGGCGGATATCGTATGTTATCTTCCGATGGATACGTCGTGGAATGCCAAACGCTTCTTGTCGATTGTTCATCCCTCTTATGCTATTTTTATTAAATATGAGTTTTGGAAGAATTATCTTTCTTGTTTGAAGAAGCAAAATATTCCAACCTATATTGTGTCTGCTATCTTCCGTCCTTCTCAAGCCTTCTTTAAATGGTATGGAGGATGGTATCGGTCAGTTTTGAAGAATTTCACGCACTTGTTTGTTCAGAATAAGGAGTCGAAAGAGTTGTTGGCATCTATTGATGTGACGAATGTCTCATTGGCAGGTGATACTCGTTTTGACCGTGTGAAGGATATTGCAGAAAGAGCTAAGCAACTTCCTATTGTGGAATCATTTGTGGGTGATTCAAAAGTCTTTATCGCGGGTAGTTCATGGCCTAAAGATGAAGCCATCTTGATTCCTTATATCAACGAACATCCGGAGTTGAAGTTTATCATTGCACCACATGAGATTCATGAAGAGCATATTTCCAAAATCCTTTCGATGATGAAGAGACCTTGTGCTCGTTATACGCAAACCAATGAGGAGGATGTGAAAAATGCAGATTGCTTGATAGTGGATTGCTTCGGTTTGTTATCATCCATCTATCGTTATGGTCAGGTGGCTTATATCGGAGGTGGATTCGGCGTTGGAATCCACAATATATTGGAGGCAGCTGTTTATGGCATCCCTGTTATGTTCGGTCCCAATTATAAGAAGTTTAAAGAAGCTGTCGATATGGTGGAGCGGGGTGGAGCCTATTCCATTTCAAACGAGAGAGAGTTTGCTCACTTGATGGACGATTTTTATTCGGGCGACTCTATTCTTTATCATAAGACTGCAGAAGTGGCAGCTGCCTATTCAGAAGAGAATAAGGGGGCAACGGAGAAGGTAATCTTGAAAATATTTGAGTGATTATAGATGCTATATAAACGAAAAGGTCATGCCGTTAAGACATGACCTTTTTTCTTAGAAAAAATCTACTCGTTACTCTTTAATAAATTTAACGACATTCGTACCTACTTGCAATAAGTAAGTTCCCTTTGCAAAAGATGAAACGTCAATCTTCGTTTGCTCATCAGCTGTAACTGTTTTCAGAACAGCACCAGTCAAACTAAAGATGCGAACATTCTCTCCCTTGTTTAATCCATCAAGAATAATCTGATCTTGTGTTGGATTAGGGTAGATACGAATCTGATTCTTTGCCAATTCATTTGTTTTGTTGAGTTCTCCTGTGAAGACAATTTTTCTGACTTCGTTAAGTGGAGATTCAGCTAAAACCGTATTATCCTTTGAATATAAGATCATCTTCTCACCAGAAAATGCAAGTTTTCCTACAACGGACAAAGACTCGGTGTACTTTGTGTCGTCAAATTTAATGACACTCATATTACTCTCTTCAGCTCTCAAAGCGAAAGAAGAAAGTATTAAAACAACGAATAATGGTAAAATTCTCTTTTTCATTTCCCTTTATAATTTGTTAATTAGATTTTTGGTAATCCTTTTATTTAGAGCACAAATATAATAATTTTTATGAATCAAACAATTTTTATCTGATTTTTTGTTTTGGAGGGCTTGGAATTTTAAATGGTGAACTCTATATTCTTCAATCCCATTCATGTTCCATATCCTTTCCTCTTTCTATTGCTGCTTTAAAAATCTCGTAATCTTTTTTCATCTGTTCCATCTCTTCCTTGGAAAGTTTCGGTGGATTTTTTGTCCGATGATAATCATGATACAACCTATCGCATAGCATAGAATATCGATCCATGAGAATGATGTCCCTAATATGGCTCTCATCACCGCATTGTCTTGAAGTCCCAGTATGTTGATAAGCTTGATATATTGTAATAGCTCAATTCCTACAGAGAAGAGGAAGACATAGAGGGGCAACCATCTGAACTTGTACAAAAAGAAAATACGCACAAAACAGTAAATAAGCCATTCTACAATTACATCGCCGATAAACGGACGAATAATTGAATCGTGTACGAATAGTGCTATAAGTGTTTCTGTCACGAATATTGCTAAAAACAATAGAATGTATGTTATTCTCCTCCTTTGATCTGTTGTCATTTGAATTAGTTTTGTTGAAAAATTATTTAGAGAGAACAAATGTAACAAAAAAAATATAAATTTGAGAAGTGTTAGAACCCACCTAAATAACAATAATAAAGGGAAAACATATGCGGAAAATTACATTGCTTCTTCTGATTTGGGTATCATGGACAACAGTCTTCGGCGCAACTCCCGATTTTGAAATGGACTATAAAAGTCCAGTTTACGTTTTTCGTCTTACGAATCAATTGACGGATGAGATACATTCACACACTTTTGATAAAATTGAAGTCTCGGGTGAGGTTTTCTCGAAGCTTGTGGAGGACAATATGTTAGTGGCTCAGTTCGATGAAAAAAATGACTACTACGATTTTCTAAAATCGATGCAGAGGGTAGATTCTATGGCGCCTGGCAACTATCTCATAATTCAGTTGAAGGGGACGGAAATACCTTATAGATATCACTCAGTTTCTCCTTTTCGAATCACCTTAGGAAAGGATTACGAGAAATTCACGCTCTTTTTATATGATAGTCTGAATCATATCCTGCCAGATGCGGAGATCTCTGTAAATGGAGATGTGATGCCCTATAATGCTGAGACCAAACGCTATGAAGCGACCAAACATTATAATCATGCCAAAGTGCGCGTCCTTCACCATGGAATACTTTCCTATTTTTATGTTAATCAGCAGGGGAAAAAACACAAGAAAGTCCATAAGAGGCGTCCACCAAAGTTTATCGTCACGATTGGTCGTGTCGTGAAGGATCCAGTGGTTTCTGTCAGAGAGGTAGAGCCGGTGGGGTATATAGCCAAGCTTGCACGACTGATTGAAAAATTAAGTGATCGTAATGAGTATTATGGCTTGGGCAATGAATATGATTATCGGAGTGAATATGATGAGTATTATAATTACTATACGGATAGCTATATAGACTTGAATGAGTTAAAATACGATGATTGGAACCATTATCGCAGGGTAATGAAAAAATGTGTGAGGCGCGATCAACGACATAACCATGATTTGTCTTATCAAGAAGAGAATTTTTTGCGTTATTATGGGGGTAAGATGAAGAGAACTTCAAAGACGATTTGCGTTCCAGTTGTTGGTCAACCAAAGTATAAACCGAATGATACGGTTCGCGTGAAGGGATCCATTTACCAGAAGAACCGTCGATACAATCGTCCAGTCTCGGTCACACTTTCACAGGATAACGGTGGGTCTTATTATCTGTCTCTCTCCCAAAAAAATAACCGCAAGGTGTTGGAAAAGCGACTGGATCCCTGTGCCGATGGTGTCTATACCTATGATTTTGTCTTGTCCGATTCCCTGCAGTTGCAGATAGACAAAAAATACTATGTCTCCTTCTGGAATAGGAAAAAACGTTTAATGGGATTCGGCTCTTTCAAGTACGAGGATTACGTATTGCGTGACGCCACGTTGGAGGGATCGTATGATCAACCTAATTATTACAAAGGGGATAGTATCCGTGTGAAGGTAAAGGCAAAGGATGCCAATGGACTTCCTTTTGCGGATGCTTTGGTGAAGGTTACCCTCAAACTAGAGACGGTCGATTCATTGCTGGAGACACGGTCTTGCTATTCCACTGAACTTGCCACTCAAAACAAAATGACCGATGGAAAGAAGGAGTTGACTTTTGTTTTCCCTCCTTCAGTTGCAGGAGAAAACAATATTAGTTTTTATGCCCATGTGTCCCTTTCTATGCCAGATGGAAATGAGGAGTGGAAGAATTTGAGTCGACAACATTATTACACGGAAAGACATAATGTGGTCATCTCCCTCAATCGGGATTCACTTTCGGCGGTGGCTCAATACAATGGTAAAGATACAGTCGGTCGGGCATCTATTTTCGTGGAGGACGCATTTGGCAATCGAGTCCATTTGGCGGACACCATGCTGCCATGCGCGCTGCGTGTGGAGCCATCCTACGCAGCTTATTGCTTCAAAACGGCACATGCTTCAGCCTATGAAAAGATACCTTCTTCCGCCTCTTTGGTGTCCGTACAATGGCGTACGTCGGGAGACAGTCTCTTCCCTGTGATCTCTAATGCGTTGCATCTGCCGATGGTCTGTTATGTGATCGAGGATGGAGAACTGATCTTTACGGGCAGTGACAAGGAGTTGCCCGCCTACTATCCTTGGAACAAGGATAAATCCTATGTCTTGAGATCCAAAGTGCTATGGGCGGGTCAAGTCATGGAGTTTTCTGATATAGTCCGTGTGCCTAGTAAACTACAACTGCATATTTCGGTGGATGAACCTTCTGTGATCTCTCCTGGAATGAGTTGCGAGATGGAGGTGCGGGTGACCGATGCGGATGGAAAGCCAGTGCAGGGCGCTGATGTGACAGCCTACGCCGTCAATAGTCAGTTTAACCATGAATCACCTAATTGGAATTATCAAAATAGTTATCAGGATATTTCGATGGTAGGTTATTATCTTCAATCTCGGAATGATTGGTCGAGGTGTGGAACCTATTTGCATAATTCAAATATGCTATCATGGAGAAAACTTACTGATGTTGACACGATAGCAGCCTATTCCATCCGATATCCTGCGCGCGACGCCATCTATAGGTATAGCTATTATCCAGAGGATTCGCTCACGCAGATTTCACCGCTTATATACAATGATGGATTTGGGTGGAATATTGAAATCGCATACATTGATGACAAGCCTTGTTTTATCATGTCGGAGGAAACGCCTTTCTCTTTCTCTATCACGCCCAATGAATACCATCGTATTAGGTTGAGAACCAAATCGACGGAATATACCATAGACTCCGTAAAGGTCGAGGCCAATAAACGCACGATTTTGAGTTTTAATGCCAATACAACTTCTCCTCTTGTTAAGATAGAAAAGAGACCTGATCACCTGACCAAAAAAGAGTTAGAGCAACTGAAACCCTACCTCATGTTTTTCGAGAAATCTAAACTATGGGTCAATTCCAGGATTACTTTTTCTTTCCCTCATGAAAGATTAGTGAGAGAGGATGGTTCACTCCTTCATTCCAACGTCAGCAAAGTATACAAAAATGGTAGCGTTCGATGTTGTTATGCGGGACCGATATTGGATTCTGTCCGTTGGATGAGTGACTCTTTTGATGTGAAGATGAAGGTGGACCACAACCTTGTTTATTCGTATGACACAATCAATCATAGACTAGTAACCCGTCCAGCTACCAAAAAAGATTATCCAAAATTCACTTATCGGTATTATCGAAATGATTTGAGAGATGAATTACAGACGTTGGAACGAGTGCTGAGAGAGGAGGAAATGCAGAAGAAGATTGTACCAATAATGGAAGAAAAATCAAAGTGTGCTTTGTATCGGGATTATCCGCAAGAGAAGAAGTCTGGTAATTTGCTGGAGATTCGATCCGATAAACAAATCTTTCGTTGTGTGTTGGTTCCGTATGAAAATGGAATACCTGCGGTGATATATTCTTATAGGAAGGAGAACGTTCAGCAATTCGATGATATTAAAGCGGGACTATACCGTGTCTATTTGATGAATGAGGATAATGAGGATACCACTTGCTATCGTTTGGACTCCGTAAGAGTCGAGCCAAACACTTCTTCTTATGTCAAATTTGATACGAAAAAGGATCGCATTACGACTGATTCGTTTGCTTCTCAGTTGAGACGTCATCTTTTCTATTATACTCCGAAATATACTGAAAATAAGGAGTATTATCGTAACCCTGCAGAGAACCAGTTGCGCATATTCCTTTGGACCAATGATCCTATTCCGTCCTTAACTTTGCCTGATTCTATTGTAAAGAGTGGAGAATATGGCAAACAGGATAGCATAGGTTCTGATGTGAATTTCTCCTCCGAGCCTCGTGTGTCGGTTGATGAAGCCTTGAAGGGGCGTTGCTCAGGTGTTCAAGTCACATTTTCGAGTGGACAGCCTGGTAGTGCCGCCACTGTGCGAGTCAGAGGTACCTCTTCGTTGTCGGGCAATTCCGAACCACTCTATGTGGTGGATGGTGTGCCTCTTGTGGGGAATGCTAGTGGCGGGGGATTGAAGTCACTTAATCCTTCGGACATTATCTCGATGGAGGTGTTGAAAGATGCCGCAGCCACTGCCATTTACGGTGCTCGTGCGGCGAATGGGGTGATTCTCATAAAGACAAGGAATGGCAACAAAGACAAAAATTTGTTGATGACTGAGGAAACGGATGGCGGCGCCACACTTCGTACCCACTTCTCTGATCAAGGTTTCTGGCAGCCTGCATTGACGACCGACAAAGAGGGTAAGGCGCGCTTCTCAGTTACCTTCCCAGATAATATTACCCGTTGGCAGACGATCTATTTGGCGAATGCTCCTACCAAAAAATATATTACTACTGGTTCTACTGAGGGCTCCATCAAATCTTTTGTGCCTCTCTCCGCCAGATTATATCTGCCTGAGTTCTTGGTGCGCGGGGATCTCTGTCAGGTGCGTGGCAAACTGACGAACTACACGCAAGATACGGTGCAGCTGACCAGTTCTTTCTCGGTGAACGACTCTTTGATCTCCACCCATCCGCACCGTTGCGCTGCTACGCTAACGGATACCCTCCAACTTCGTGTCCAGGGAGATTCCCTCTCCGTGGTCTATCAGTTCGTTTCGGAGAACCATTTCAACGACGGGGAGAGACGGAAGGTGAAGATATTGCCGCAGGGCGTCG
>CACZUS010000058.1 GCA_902784425.1 uncultured Bacteroidales bacterium | reverse complement strand
GATACCGTACGATAAAATCGAGACGTTTTTCAAGGAGAATTTGAAATGAAACGGATGGATAGGAATATATTAAATTTATACAGCAAAAAACATGAAGGTATTATTAATTAACGGCAGTGCTCGCAAAAACGGCAATACGTTCCTTGCCTTGAACGAAATGGCTAAATCATTGGAGAAACAAGGCATAGAAACGGAAATCGTTCAGATTGGCACAAAACCTGTCAGGGGATGCATCGCATGTGCGCAATGCCAAACAAAGCAATTGGGCCGATGCGTATTCGACGATGATATTTGCAATCGTGTAGTGGAAAAGATGGACGGCGCAGATGCCCTTGTAGTAGGTTCTCCCGTCTATTACGGACAACCGAATGGGTCAGTGCTTTCTCTTGTTCAAAGAATGTTTTTCTCGGCAGGTGAAAAGGTGCAGAATAAACCGGCGGCTGCAGTCTGTGTGTGTCGTCGAGGGGGTGCAACGGCTGCGTTCCAGACGCTGAATATGCCTTTCCAGATGATGAACATGCCCGTTGTGAGTTCGCAATATTGGAACATCGTTTACGGGCGTGAAGAGGGTCAGGCTTCTCTCGATACGGAGGGTATGCAAACTATGCGTACGCTAGCCAACAACATGGCATTCCTGCTCAAACAGATTCATGCCAATGGAACGCCCCTCTATCCTGAACGGGAAGAATGGAAACCTATGCATTTTATTAGATAATAACGATAAAAAGATAAAGTGAAAATGAAGAAAATAGTTTTATTCATCACCGCATTTATTGCAGTTGCATTAAGTGCATGTTCTCAAAGTAATAACAACAAACAAAATCCTAATCAAATGGAAAACAAAACGTTAGTTGCTTATTTTTCGGCTTCGGGTGTAACGAAAAAGGTGGCTCAGGAACTTGCGGGAGTGGCAAATGCCGATCTCCACGAAATCAAACCCGAAAAGATTTATACCAGCGCTGATCTCGATTGGCACGACAAGAACTCACGCTCCTCTGTGGAGATGGCCGACAAGAATTCTCGTCCTGCCATCACGGATAAACTTGCTAACATGTCCGACTATCAGACAATTTACGTGGGTTTCCCTATCTGGTGGTACACTGCTCCTACAATCATCAACACCTTCTTCGAAAGCTATGATTTCAAAGGCAAAACCGTCTATTTGTTTGCTACAAGTGGCGGAAGTACCATCGACAAGGCTGTTCGTGACTTGAAAGCGGCTTATCCTGATATCAATATCAAAAATGGACGATTGCTCAACTCCGCAAGTAAGCAAGAGTTGCAGAACTTCGTGAAAGAACAATGATTCCTTGTGCGTTTTTCAATAATAATTGATTATGAACGAGATACATTTCAATTCGGTACAACAGTTTAACGACTACTACGGATTTGAGACCCTACATCCGCTTGTGAGTGTGGTGCGCTACGATAAGCAACTGCCTATCGATGAATGTTTGGTTCACTACGGTTTGTATGCGCTCTTCTTAAAGGAAAACAAAGGCTGTAAACTCTCGTATGGCCGCACGAAATATGACTTCGACGAGATGACTGTCACCTCATTCGCTCCTGGACAAACAATCCATATCGAGCCGAATCCCGAAGTCCCGAATCCCAAGTGGACGGGCTTGCTCTTCCATCCTGATTTCCTGGCTCGGACACAGCTCGGACGACAGATTTCCCGTTATGAGTTCTTCTCTTATTCAAGCAATGAGGCGTTGCATCTTTCCTCTGGCGAAATGGAGATTTTCCGTGGCGTCTTGTCGATGATTCAGCAGGAACTGCAACACGCTATCGACAAGCATAGTCGTGAACTGATTGTTTCCAATATCGAACTCTTGCTCAACTATTGTCTGCGTTTCTACGACCGTCAATTCATCACCCGAGAGGAAATCAACCATGTGACCGTGCAGAAATTCGAATCACTGCTGAACGATTACATCGACAATCAGGCTGAAACCAAAGGTATCCCAACCGTGGCTTATTTCGCTGAAAAATGTAATCTCACCCCAGGCTATTTTGGCGAATTGGTGAAAGTGGAAAGTGGCAAGACTGCGCAGGATTTCATTGCCGACCACATAGTCAGCCGTGCCAAGGAGTTGCTTAACAGCCAGACGCTCAGCATCGCCCAGGTCAGCAATAGACTGGGATTCGGCTATCCGCAGCACTTCGTCCGCTTCTTTAAACGCAAAACTGGCAAAACGCCTTCCGAATACAGGGCGGCTTAATGCACACTACAGTTCAAGTTTGTAATAGACGCATTCCGCATCACGGTAAAACTCGGTGGCTCCCCAGCGTTGCCAATACTGGTGGGTTTTGAGGCGGTGAAGCACGGGGATGAAAACGAAGTCGTAGCGAGACCTCAACTCGGGCATTATGGAATTGAGCATGTCGTAGTTCAGACGTGTTCCACGGTAGGGCTCGGCTACGATGAACGAGAAAACCGCCGTGTAGCGACGTGCGTTAAGGCTGGCAAGTAAATCGGGAGCCTCGGTGGCTATTTGTGATGATTCTTCCTCTATGCGGTAGTCGCTCATGTTCAGCAGACCGACCACCATCCCGTCGGTGTCCACGGCTTTCACGCTCAACGACCAGTTGAAATGTAGGTCGCGCACCCACGTCTCCACCTCATGACGGTCGAACCCGTATTGATGGACCATCCAGTCAACCGTCAGTGGCGCATCATCGGCGGTCATCCGCTTTAAGACATACGCTTTGTTAATCTTTACTGAATTGTAGGTCAGCAGTGTTTCGGGATGATACGACAATTTAGATTGCCGAAGCCCGGGAATACCCATGTCCTCTTCACGATTCAGGTAGATATATTGTTCGGGCAGATGTTCGGCGAATTGCTGGTTGATGATGGAGAAGGCACCCTCCACATGGCGGTCGGCTTTCTCCACGCAGATGTCGAAGGTGTCGGTCGTCACGGCGGCGCCATAGGTGAATGCCACCATTCGTCCTTCGACAAAAATGCTTCCGCCCATCATTTCCAACGCCTCCCAATTGGCAAAGACAGTCTCCATCACCTGCCGTTCGGCTTCGATGGTCACGCTATCATCCGTTTTCTCCTCCTGCCATACTGCCATGAGTCGGCGGCAATCATCGAAAAGGTCTGGTGTGAGCGGACGATAGATGAAATCGGGATGTTCTGCTCGGAAGCGGTTGGCGTGATTCCGTTTGGCGTTGAGCTTTTTCCCATGAAGCGATGCGAGATCGGTTCGGAGATAAATATAGTCGTATTGATCACGACACGGTTCAATTTTAACGGTGTATGCAGTATGGGGATGGATGGCTTGCAGTTGCGAATCCTCCAGACCGATTATCATTAGATTGCCATCGCTATCTTCGAACAGCGCCGTCAGCAGTTCCGGTTGCAAATCACCCGCCATGCAGACCATATAGGCCCGTTTGCCCTCGAAGGTGAAGCGCAGCACCACAGCCTCCTTGCATAAGCAGACCTCGGTGTGGAACCAAAACTGCCAGCCCACAAGGTTGGCAAACGTGTAGTTGCAATTACGTCGTCCCGCCTTGAGCGACACGGACTGCACAGCCTTGCGGTCGGAAATGGTCAACGGATGAAATGTCAGCATTGTCTCTTCTATCACTATTCAAATCTATCAATCATCGTTGTTTGTCGGGTTCTCCTTAAGCATTTTGATTGCCTTGTCGAAGTCGCTTTCCAGCATCCGCATTTCTCTTTCTCGGTATATTTCAAACTCACGTTCCGCCTTTTCAATCGCATCTTGGTGCGAAATTGTTCCGTTGCCTTCCAATATGTTTTTCCGAAGACGTAGAATTTGGTCGTCGAGTGCCGCGATCCAGTCGGCCATGGTCATGGGGTTCTGCTCCAAAGCTTGAAACTCCGCATAATCGAGGAATTGGGAGGTGAGCAGGTTTAATCGTTGCAGTTCCAATTCTGTCAGATAGTTCTTGGCGATCTTCACGTCGTCACGGGTCACGTAGTTGCCCTTGAAGTTGGTCATGCCGACGAAGGGTTTTTCGTTATCCACCCGCTCATAAATCAACTCCGCAGCCGTATGTTCATGTACGGCATAGTGCATTTTGTTCTGCACGGTGGAGAAGAATTGTTTCGTCATGGAGGAGCGAGGATCGTAGTCGGTGGATGTGGCGTAGATGTCCGTCACCTGTTGGTAGAAATTGCGCTCGCTGCTGCGGATGTCGCGGATGCGTTGCAGCAACTCTTTGAAGTAGCGGTTTCCTCCCTGCTTCAGTCTCTCATCATCCAGGGTGAATCCTTTTTGGATATACTCGTGCAACCGTTGTGTCGCCCACCGACGGAACCTCACCGCCACAGGTGATTGCACGCGGTAGCCAAGGGCGATGATCATATCGAGGTTGTAGTGGTCGATCTCCCTTTGGACCTGACGTTTGCCCTCTTGGCGAACTAGAAAGAATTTCTTTCGAGTTGCCTCTTCGGTGAGTTCTTTATCTTGATAAATATTGCCGATATGAAGACTTATATTCTGTGGTGTAGTAGCGTATATGTCTGCAAGATATTCTCTTGTCAGCCACACATCCTCGTCGGCGAAGCGCACATTGACGCTTATGCGGCCTTCATCGTCTTTATAGAGTATTAGTTTATTTGTTTTGTCCATTGTCTTTTCTGATAGTTTGAATTTATGCAACCGATGATGCGGAATCGGGTGCGTTCTCCCATGTGGTTAGACCCATGTGCTCCTTGTTGGCATCGGCACGGCTGACGATCAATTCAGCGGCGGTGTGTCCATGTATGGCGTAGTGTAGCTTATTCTGCACCTTCGCGAAGAACTGGCGTGTGGTCGGAGCATCCTTGTTGTAGTCGATAGCAGTGGCGTAGAGGTCGGTCACTTTCTGGTAGAGACGGCGCTCGCTCATACGTATCTCGCGGATTTCCGACAATAGATGTTCGAAATAATCCACTGAGAGGAAGGCGCCATTCTCCATACGTTTCTTGTCCAGCACGTAGCCACGGATGGCGAACTGGTGGAGCACAGCTGTGGCCCATTGGCGGAACTGTGTGGCACGGGTGGAGTTGACTCGATAACCTACGGAGATGACGGCATCTAAATTGTAGAATTTTGTCTGATAGCTTTTGCCATCATTAGCAGTGTGTGCAAAATTTGCACATACTGAATACAACTGTAATTCACCTGAATCGAAAATATTTTTCAGATGTTTGGTGATTACAGTTCTGTCAATTTCAAAGAGAGCTGCCATAGCTTTCTGTGTACACCATATAGTCTCATTGGCATACAGCACTTCCACCCCGTTCGCTTGGCTCTGAGCCTGAAAGATCAGGAACTCGGCCGTGCTATTGCGGATGGACAACGTTTTTTCATGCACGGGTGCATCTTCTGCAAACTGCCACTCACAGCCACAGGCTTGGCAACGATACCTGTTTCCGACGGACTGTACCTCTTGAGATTGGCATTTAGGACAGGTCATGTTGATTGATTTCATACGTATTATCTTGTAAATTAATTTTCCAAAGTTACGAAAAATTTGGGAGATGGGGAAGGAACTCGGCAGGCATAAATCATACTTTATTTTGTTCTTTATGAAGGAATTCACAATACTCTTCCTGCAATCGATGCATAACCTTTTGAGGAATCAGATTACGCTGATATTCAGCAATCTCAGATTGCGCATTCTAATAAATTCATTCCTTTTTTTGTCATATATTTTTGGAGATGGGAGTTAGGTGTGTCGGGTATGGTCCTTTTAAGATGGCCTGCGTCAACCAGACTATTGATAAACTTTTCTATATTTTTACTATGATAAGTCACTCCTATGTGATCTAATATCTCACGACTACTTCTTTCAAAAATGCAGAATGACAACACTTCTTTCTGTTTGTCAGACAGACCGTGCACAATAATGGAACTAGTGTCAGAGTTACTGTCAGAGTTGGTGTTAGAACTTGGACGTTTGAATGTAATCCAAACAAAGGCTCCATTCGTACCATATTCGGGTTCTGGTAATTTGGCATTCTTGCAGGCTTCGACCATACGGTTACTGCATGTTTCTCTGCTTTAATATTTTAACGACATTTTCATCTGCAGGTAGCCAATTTACGCTATCCAATTCTTCGAAATTCAACCATTTTGCATCTTTGTGTTCCAATAGTTGTGGTGCATCAGAAGATAGAGAACATAGATAACATTGCATGGATAGATGGAAGTTGGGGTAATCATACTCAACAGTAGTCAGAATTTCCTCAATTTTTATTTCACAATTCAACTCTTCTCGTATTTCACGATGTAGAGCATTCTCTGGTGTCTCGTTTTGTTCTATTTTGCCACCGGGAAATTCCCACCAATCTTTCCATTCTCCATATCCTCGTTGAGTGCAGAAAATTTTATCTCTTTTGCAAATTATTGCTGCTACGACTTTTATTTGTTTCATCTTTGTTTTTATATTATACGGCCTTTGTGAGTTCTAGAATGTTGCCTGGAATGTCGTTTTTCATATTCCAGATAACGTTCATCGGACATTCACCGTGTGAGGATTCGTATTCCATTTCACCAAGGAAATAGTATGCGTTGGTAAAATCAAATTCATCTTTCTTGCGGTCTCTTACAAAGAGCAAATATTTCCAATCGTTTTCTTTCTGATGAATAATTCGTTGGCCGTCATTGCTTTGTATCCGAACATCATGCTTTGATTGCCAGTGAAATTGGCGTTCACTGATAGCATAGTCTTGATAGAGCGTAGATGGTGAATAATCTTTGTCAGATTTGTTGGTTGAGACAAACACTAATGCTATTTTTTGTTCCTGTAAATACTGTGTACCAAGAATATTACCACGACGTATATCTCCTTCGAACATTATATGAATCTCGTCAGAAGAATAGCAACCATACAGTTCCAACTCAACATTACCAACAGATACCCACTTTGTGGTTTGAAAAAGTTGAGAAAGTCTCAGTTCTACGCAGGTTTGAAGTTCTTCTTTAAAGTATGGGTAATTGTTCAAGGCCTGGATAGCTTCCTCTTCAGTTTTGTAATCATGACCATACTTATCATTGTATTTTGACAACTTATCGTAGCATATAGTATAATAAAACATACGTTTGAATATCTCTTCTCTCTTATTAGATACTGCTAGTTTAAAACTATTATCTAACAGTTGTTGGATAAATAGCAGATAATCGGTAGAATTTGTATGATACAATCTTGTGAGTCCCTTCTCCATATTGATGACCTCTTTTGTGCGATCGTAGCCTTTCACATTGATACCAGCCAGATGTTTAAGTTCAGTCCATGTGTATTTGTCTTTGTATTTGTAGATGAGTCTCCAGTCCAATGAGAAATTCTCAAGGAAATTCTTTAACGTCAGTGCTTGTCCTGTTTCATGTTCAAAATGCTTCACTTCACGGAGTAGACGAGACAAGTTGAAAATACATTCACTGATATTGTTAAGGATATACTGTTGCGCTTGCAATTCCATATTGATGCTACAACCACGAGGCAACATGGTGAAGCCATTGGTCACCTGTTCTTTGACTGAGGTGTTAGATGGCCCCATTAGAGCACGGAAGCGACTTTCATAGCTGTATTTGACATTTGCTTGTGCTACAAAGTCAAGCACTGTCAGTTCTGTTTTTCCATCAGCCAGACGAAGACCACGTCCTAGCTGTTGCAGAAATATTGTGAGAGATTCTGTTGGACGTAAGAAAAGTACAGTGTCAATTTCGGGGATGTCGATACCCTCATTCAAAATATCAGCCACACAAAGATAGTTTATTTTCCCCTGAGCTAGTTGTTCTGAGTAGTTGTCAATTTCACTGCTGTTCTTTGATGTGACTGAAGCTGCTTTGTATCCACTGTTGTTAAACATGGTAGCCATCCATTCGGCATGGGCTATTGAGCAACAGAAGCATACAGCTTTGCATCCCTGCGGATCGGTTAGATAACGATTGATTGCGTCTTGAATTTTTCCGAAACGGTCCATGTTATTGATGTACTGCTTTTCAAGTTGGCTGACGTCATACTTGCCATCTGCGCTGCACGCCAAGCGACTTAGATTAACTGTATCATCTGTGACACAGAAATAAGCGAATGGTGATAGCAATTGCTGGTTAAGCGCATCTTGTAATCGTATCTCTGCGGAGAACCTATCATTGAAATCTGGGGTTATGGGCTTATTGTCCATACGCTCTGGGGTGGCTGTCAGACCAATAAGTATTTTCGGATTGAAAACGTCGAATAACTTTCTATAAGAGTCTGCCTGACTATGGTGTACCTCGTCGAGCACGATATAATCATAATAGTCTGCGCCAAAAACACTCAACTCATCTATATGGTTGTTCAATGTCTGAATGGTGATAAACAGATGGTCGATGTTACTGCCATATGTGGGCTTGATATTGCCAGTCCATATTTCACCAAAGTTCCCATCTACCATTACAGAGCGGTATGTGCTTCGGGCCTGTTTTAGTATTTTCTCACGATGAACGATGAAAAGCAAACGGGCTTCTCGACCATTCTCTTTCTTAAATTTTTGGTTGAAATCTTTATAGTCGAAAGCTGATATAGCTGTCTTTCCTGTACCAGTTGCCGCTATAATAAGATTTCTATAATTATTGCGTTTCTCTCGTTCATATTGCAACTTTTCTAAAACCTTTACCTGATGGGTTTTCCGAACAAATCGAGTGATGATTTCTGGACTATCTATGTTTGATTTCTTATTGCGTGCTTCATCAATGGATTGAGCAAAGCGTCTTATGTCATCATCATTTTCTATAGGTTCAAAGACTGCACTGTTCCAGTATGAATCAAAAGTGGCTTGGGTAGAACGAATTATGTGAGGATTCTCTACATTAGTTACTCGCATATTCCATTCCAATCCTTTTGTCAACGCTGAGTGTGAAATGTTTGATGAACCAATGTAAGCGGTGTCAAATCCATTCTCACGCTTAAATATATAAGCTTTCGCATGCAATCGTTCGTCATTCGTATTGTAGGAGGCTTTTATTTCAATATCGCCAAAATTCTTTAAATCCAACAGAGATTTCACCGCCTTTACATCGGTTGCCCCCATATAGGTTGTGGTAAGGATGCGTAGTTTGGCTCCTTTTTTAGAAAGAAACTTTTTAAGCTCGTCATATATAAGTCTAAGGCCTGTGAACTTTATAAATGAGACAACAAGATCTATGCTGTCAGCGGTTTGAATGTCCTTTTTGATTTCTTCATCGATAGAAAGACCATAGGCTCCGGTGAACAAATTGCTCACTCTGTAGCCTGTTTCTGGGTGTATTTTAGCTTTGTGTTTAATTTGTTCTTCTGTGTATCCCGTTTTACTATATATGGCCCGAAGAAAGTTCGTCTCATCTTCTTTGGTTAACATGTCGTTCTCAAGATTTTCCACTTTCCATTCGTTTTCAATATAGTGAAGAATTTTATTGACGCATTCCACCTGTTTGCTAATTGTTACAGTTCCTTCTTTGTCATGAAAATGTTCCTTTAAAATGGCAGATACTATATTGGCGAGATATTGTGATAACATTGTGTGAGATTCTGCACTGTCTATTGGCTCCTTCTTAACATAATAGTTGCACTCCGGGAAGTCATGCTGCAATTTTTCTGTAATGGCCGTACTGATAAGAGATTCGTAAACACCTTCAACAAGTTTCATATGTATTTTTTTTGTTTTATTGCTGGAAAATGTAATCTTGATGATATTTCAGGAACTCCTGATTGGGCTTAAACTCAATAGGCATTGTTATCTGTCTTCCTGCAATACAGCCGAAATGACGGTCGTAAAACTCCTGCGTTTCATACTCACGCAAAACGGATGAAAGACGGACGGTATAGTCATCTGGTGAGATGGTGATCAGACCCCTGTCGAAAGCTTTGTCGTATAGTGCTGAGAGACAGATGCCGTTGCAGGGATTCAGACGGTCTTTTTTGTGAGACTTCTCTGCCCATGGTATTATATGACTAGCTAATAGTAACTGAGGCACGTTAATTCCAGTCAGGGCACAACGTCCGCCATAGTTAGCTATTATCATGTGGCGGAAATACTCTTGACCTTTCCTCCGTTTTGTTGCGGAGACAATGTCTTCACCTTCTTTCTCTATATCAAAGTGACAGATGAGTTTTTCGGAGATTTTACGTGGATTTTTCTCCTGAGACACAATATCATCCGCCTTTTTTATGTCTTGTTCATATTGGGCATACATCTTCAGACTATTCAGGGCAGCTGAGCAAAAATTATTCCGAGGATAGCTCTTTTGGTTAGGATTGCCATAGTCGAAAATATTTTGCTGTTGATTTCTCATTTTCTTCACTTCGTCTTTAACCAAGCGCAATACAGCCTCGATGGTGGCTATGTCGGAAATGTCATAGAGCGACTGTCCCTGTAGGTCTATCTTGTTTTGATATTGTAGCACTTCGTTCAGAATCGTTATTGCACGAGCATAGCTGTCTGCTTTTCCTGAATTTTCTGGAGAAAGACGAGTGTTGAAATCGATAAAGCCCTGTTTATCCATATTTTATACAGTTGCTTATAATTCTACAATGTTGTAAGTTGCTCAAATTGGGTTATTTCAAGATGTATATAAGGTTGTGCTTATTGTCATAAAGCATTGACACACATCTTTTCACATTCTCCAAATGTTACACGAATTTTTGTTCAATCGTAACAAAGAAGAAATGAATCAGAAAACTAATTTCGAATCACAAAAACAAAGCGTCAGTAACGCTTTTAGTAAGCACCGCAAGCATCAATCAAGACACATGCGACAGATGCAAAGATAAAATTTTTTGAGATATATCGAGGGTGGGGAGGAAAGATTTTGTTGTTTTTTCACCCAGCCCAACAATTTTCAGCAACAAACTTTTGCGGGAAGGGCATTTATTGTGTATATTTACAATGTCTAAGCAATTGGACTGTCCAGATAAATTTCCCGCGAGGGCAAGCCGCATACGTCACTACCCATATAAAGCCACGCTTTTTAGTGTGGCTTTTGTTGTTCTACCACCTTTTTCACCCTGGCATAGCCTGAAACACTATGCGGAACAAATCGCTCATTGAGCATACAAATATGGTGTGGGGTTGCTTCCAAGCCAATGGCTCTTCAATACACTCCTCATACAGTGTCACATTAAACCCATTGACGTATTTCTCAAGCCCCATGGCATTCAATCGCCTTGTCATCACTTCTGCATAGCAGTGGGCACAACCTTGCGAAATCTTGGTGCATCCAGTGATGGGGTTCCACGTCTTGTCGGTCCATTCTATTTTGGTGGTTTTTGTTGCCATAACTTACTTGTTGATTATTTCGTGGGAGTTTTTTTATCGGTCCTATCTGTCCTATCAGTCCTATCAGTCTTATCAGTCTTATCAGTCTTATCAGTCTTATCAGTCTTATCAGTCCTATTATGTCCTACTTATTTTTTCTCTCTCATCCTCTAATACCCCCTATGCTTCCTCCGTGCATTTGACATGCGTTCCCTCAATCCTCCTTGCTCCATAAAATCCTTCTCCAACCTGCGTATTTGGTTGTCTAGTAAATAATTACACTGGTGAATCAGACAGATGATGATGTTGGCACAAACCACTCCATTACGAGTCTCAAAAAACTCACGATAGGTTTCGTACGAATTATCAGGTCTATGTACTAACCTTCTGACATACAATGCCTCTCGACTATCTTTCGTCCAAAGCTCCCCTTGGTGATTTCGGATGTAGTCCCTATAATCTTCCAACAATTCCTCTAGACTTGCTCGGGCCACGTTGGTGAGCTTAATCTCTGTTTCCTTTGACGTGCCGGATGCCATCGACCCCTCGATGATATTCTGCTTGCCCGACCGTGCGGCCTGCACCATCTGATCCACCGTGCGATCACGCTTTTCTAGAAACCGTCTACAAAATAATACTGTCGCATCATATATTATGACCGACGCTTTATACGATCGTAATTCTTTATAATTACCATGTGTTGGAATAAAGCCAGATTCTGCCATAGCTGTATTTTATTTTTTGTTATAGATAGATGTTTTTAATACAATAATTTACAAGCAGTGCCACTCCGTGCTCTGTAAACATATACTTAGATTCTGCATTTTAACAATACATGCTTCTTTTCCCATATCTAATCATATAGTTGTCAGTTAGCAAACACTGTGGCAGTATATTTTGTTGCCATCACAATAAATCTGTAATAGCGATACAAAGATAAAGAAAAATTTCAGAACCCCCATAATTAAATATACCTTTGAAAGAAATTATGATAGTGATATGAAGTCAGATAGTTTTGTAAAACAAATTTTCATTTTGGTTTCGTTCTTGATACCTTTCTCTTTTGTTTGTGCTCAGGAGAATGAGAATCTCTTTGAGAGCTATGAAGACTCTTTGATGGATGAAACTTTATTGCCACAGGTTATCGTAACCGATAGCGTGAAATCTGCTAAAATGATCATAATGAAGATGATTGAAAATAACAAAAAAAATATCGGTAGAATAAAGAGTTATCAGGCATCAGAGGTTCGTCGCTATAGTCAAAACATTAATGAAGTACCCAAAAAGTGGAAACGAATTGCCAAAATAGCCTTGTTGTTTTCAAGATATCGAAAGCTGGTGAACCTTTTCTTCGATCATCCAACACTTTCTGCCCAAGTGTCACAAGATTTAACCTTTGATGGAAAAACGGAAAAAGGATTGAACGCTAAACTGGATAGTTGCAATGTGCCATTGACTCAGAAGGAAATAAAGACGTTATTACCAGATGAAGATGATACAAAAGTTCTTGGACTATTTAATTTTGATAGTAAAAATGTTAAAAAACAAGTAGATGAAATGCAGTGGTCATTGATTTCTACTATTCAACAAGATGATGTTTCTATATACGTATGTCGAGGAACGAAAAAACAGAAAGGATACACCATGAAGATGGATGTATGGATAACAAGTGACAGTTGGTCATTGATAAAAATAGATTCGAATACGCTGAAAGTAGAATTTGAGAAAATTGCAGACAAAATTTATTTGCCCAAAAAGATGTCATTTAAAGCAAGCACGTTAATGTTGCAAGAAGAGGTGAGAAAAACAGCAGAAACAATTGGAGATGATGATATGTTACGGAAAGTCGAAAATATGCCAGATATATGGATAAATATGGATGTGAAGTATGTATGGAAAAGTGTTTCTCACACTTAAAAAAATTTGTTTTAAGTCGCCTCATCTTAGGTTAATAATATGTTTTTTCTTACTTTTGCACCTTGGTTTATTTTGAATAATAAAAAGAAAACATTATATGTTAACAGTAGAAAAAATTGGAGGAACCTCCATGTCGCAGTTCAAGGATGTCTTGAACAACATTATCATCGGTAAGAGAAGTGGGGCAGAGATGTATAACCGTATTTTCGTGGTGTCTGCCTACAATAATGTGACAAACTGGTTGTTGGAACACAAGAAAACAGGTGCACCTGGTATTTATGTGAAGTTTTTGAATGATGACAATTACGAGGCTGCTCTGGATGAGCTTTGTCAGAAACTGATCGCTCTCAACCGTGATTATGAAGAGATCAAATTGGATCAGAAGGTAGCCGATGAGTTTATCATCAACCGTATAGAAAAGGCAAAGAGCTTCTTGCGTTCTATGCATAATGTTTTGGCTTCTGGCTATGTCGATCGTAAAGATCTCTATCTGGCGGCTCGCGAGATTTTGTCCTCCATAGGTGAGGCTCACTCTGCTTTCAATTCTGTAAATATTATAAAGAATAATGGTATCAATGCTAAGTTCATCGACCTCTGTGGTTTCGACGATTCTGAAGCATTGACCATCGACCAACGTATCCATAAAGCATTCGAAGGAATTGATTTCTCTAAGACACTTTGCGTGGCTACAGGTTACACCAAAGGTACTGAAGGTATCATGCGTGCTTTCGACCGTGGTTATTCTGAGGTGACATTCTCAAAGATCGCTGTCGAGGTGAAGGCGGATGAGGCTGTTATCCATAAAGAGTTCCACTTGTCTTCTGCCGACCCTAAGTTGGTGGGTAAGGAGAATTCCATCATCGTGGGTAACACCAATTTCATGGTGGCTGATCAGTTGGCCGATGTAGGTATGGAGGCTATCCACCCTAAGGCATCTAAGCCGTTGGAGTTGGCAGGAATCAATATCCGTATTAAAAATACCTTTGAACCAGAGCATCCTGGTACGTTGATCTCTAAGAACTATGTAGCGGAGAAATCTCGTATTGAGATCGTTTCTGGTACAGACAAGGTATTGGCTGTTGAGGTTCACGACCCTATGATGGTAGGTGAAGTTGGTTTCGACCTCCGTATTATGCAAGTATTTGAAAAACATGATGTTAGTTATATCTTGAAATCCACCAATGCCAATAGTATCACGATGGTGATTTGGGACAAACCTAAATCTAAAGGTTTGATTGAAGAGTTGTCGGAGAAGTTCTATCAAGTGACAGTCAAGGATGTGGCTATCGTTTGTTGTATGGGTACCAACATAGCTCACCCAGGCTTCTTGTATAAGGCAGCCAAGGCGTTGTGTGACAATAATATCAATATTGAATGTTTTGCACAGTCATTGCGTCAGGTGAATATGCAGTTTGTTATTGATCGAAAGGATTATTCAGCTGCGATTGTTGCCTTGAACAATGCACTTTGTGTAACAAAATAAACCGAGTGGCGTATGATTGACTATGCACAAGTGCCCACACCCGCCTATGTGGTGGATGAGGTTCGCCTTAGACGCAATCTTTCCCTGATCAAATCGGTGAAGGAGAGGGCAGGAGTGGAGATTATCCTTGCTTTCAAGGCGTTTGCTTTGTGGAAGGTTTTCCCCATTGTTCGTGAGTATATCCCTTATTCAACGGCAAGTTCCCTTTCTGAGGCTTGTCTTGCGGTCGAGGAGATGGGAAATCTTGCGCATACCTATTCGCCAGCCTATACCGAGGAGGAGTTCCCCAAGATAGCACAGTGCAGTAGTCACATCACCTTTAATTCATTGACACAGTTTTCTCGTTTCTATCCGGAGACCAAGAAGGTTTCGCATCCCATTTCGTGTGGATTGCGTGTTAATCCTGAGTTTTCGGATGTGGAGACTGATTTATATAATCCCTGTGCACCCGGTTCGCGATTGGGTGTTGTGGTTGATCTGTTGGGCGATCAATTGCCCGAAGGAATTGAAGGACTTCATTTCCACACGTTATGTGAATCGACATCGTATGATTTAGAGCGTACGTTGGCAGTGGTGGAGGAGAAGTTCTCTAAATTTTTCAAGCAGATCAAGTGGATTAATTTTGGCGGTGGCCATTTGATGACGCGGGCAGACTATGATGTAGAGCATCTGATTAAGGTGCTGACGGCTTTCCGTTCGCGTTATCCATGGTTGCAGGTGATATTGGAGCCAGGCAGTGCCTTTGCATGGCAGACGGGAGAGTTGGTGTCTAAGGTGGTTGACATTGTTGAAAATCACGGAATAAAGACAGCCATTCTGAATGTCTCTTTTGCATGTCACATGCCGGATTGTTTGGAGATGCCGTATCAGCCAGCCATATTAAGTTCGGTGGAGGATGGCGCCTATACCTATCGAATGGGAGGCAATAGTTGTCTGTCGGGTGATTTCTATGGCGATTGGAAGTTTGATCATGAGTTGCAGGTAGACGGTGAAAACAACGATGTTCAATGGTATCTCACACCCAGCCTTGTATTTGTGGACAAAGGAGGATAAATTGGTGAAATTGAGAGAATTCGGTTATGAAGATTATAAAAGCCGAATGTCGTGATGATATAAAAGACAAAAAAGTATGCTAATTTTATGCTAAAATTGTCTTGCTAAATTTTGTCGGAATCAAATTTTATTATACCTTTGCAACGCAAATGAGAAATAATCGTGCAGACGTGCAGATTAAACTTGTTGAAGAGGTTTGATGAGAGGTGTTGAAAGGTCTTATTGAACTGAAGAATTTTAAATGCGAAAATAGCTCAGTTGGTAGAGCACAACCTTGCCAAGGTTGGGGTCGCGGGTTCGAGTCCCGTTTTTCGCTCTCCTCTGAAATTGACAGTTGAGGCTGTCAATTTTTTTTGCCCAGGTGGTGGAATTGGTAGACACGCTACTTTGAGGGGGTAGTGCCGGTTTCGGCGTGTGAGTTCGAATCTCATCTTGGGCACATTCAAGTGATATATTATTCAATGTGTGTTTATTTATTTTGTGTGTTTATATAAAATTTGGGTATCATGAAAAAAATTTTTTATTTGTTAATTCTCTCCATTTTTTCTTCTATGTTCGTCTCTTGTCAAAAAGAGGATGAAGGAAATAATAACGTCAGACCAGAAGATGTTGTAGATCCAGATCATGTAAAGGTGAATGATAAGTATGGCATATCAGTTATTTGTCCGGTTGATGCATGGACGAATAATTATTTGGATGCTACTGTGTTGGGTGATTCAGCCAGTGTGGTGACGTTAGCTTTGAGAAAAGACTCGATTGTGAATGCGGAGACTGGAAAGGTATCGTATCCAACCAGTATTTATCTCTTGCGTTTCTTGTATCAACCTACATCAGAAGAGGATGCAGTAGATTTCATTGTACAGTATAGAAAGAAAGTGTTTGAGAATTTGTTGACAGTAGATTATTCTTCGGTACCAGAATACACAGGTACTATGGTGAATGGATATCCATGTTATTATTTACAAGCAACATTGGGTGGTTCACGCAGTACCCACACAGGTAAGAGAGATTTGTATATGTTCTATAACAATGGTGTGATTTATGGCGCCATGGTGAGTGTGTTGGATGATATTAGTTCGGCGAACGCATACGAAGAGTGTACAGATATAATCAAGACGATAAAGTTGAAATAATTAGCGATAGAATAGAAAGCAAAAAGAGACGATTACAAATCGTCTCTTTTTTTTGTCTCTTAATTTAGGTTATGCGCACGTCAAGTTTTGTCTGCGCATTGTTTATAGAAGAATTATTTAATCAGCTTGTTTGTTGCTGTATCAGGGAAGATAACGGCAGGCTTGAATGTCTTTGCCTCTTCGTAGTCCATTATGCCGAAGGCCATGATGATGATGATATCACCAGGTGCAGCCTTTCTAGCGGCAGCGCCATTGAGACAGATGACGCCAGAACCACGCTCACCCTTGATGGCGTAGGTCTCCAATCGTTCTCCATTGTTATTGTTGACAATGAAGACCTTTTCGTTTTGGAGAATGTTTGCGGCCTCCATCAGCTCTTCGTCAATGGTGATACTACCTATGTAATTCAAATCGGCTTCCGTGACGGTCACACGATGGATTTTTGATTTTAACAATTGAACTTGCATAAGCGATTATTTCTTGTATTGGATATTATCGATCAGTCTCACCTCATCGCAGTAGACGGTGATGCATCCTGTGATATGGTCTGAGTCCGACCATTTCTTTATGCTCTGAAGAGTAAAGGAATCAACAATTTCGTAGTATTCAACATTCAGAATAGGATCTTCATTGATTTTGTTGATCACCCAGTTTTTCACCTCTTCGACGCTTTTTGTTTTCATCATATCGACGCTTTCGAACAAAGCCTTAGATATTTTGACAGCTGTTTTTTTCTCGGAAGCGGAGAGACGAGCGTTGCGGCTGCTGAGAGCCAATCCGCTAGCTTCGCGGACGATAGGGCATCCAACGATTTCGATAGGCAATTTAAGTTGTTTCACCATTTCGCGGATGATAGCAAGTTGTTGGAAGTCTTTTTCTCCGAAGTAAGCTTTTTGAGGTTTTACGATATCGAAGAAGCGGCTTACCACTTGAGCCACACCGTTGAAGTGACCAGGACGAGATGGACCCTCCATTACTTGGTCGAGCGGAGCGAAGTTGAATTGACGCTTGTCTGGTTTAGGATATACCTGTTTAACAGAAGGGACGAAGGCAATGGTGCAGTTTACGCTTTGAAGTAGTTTCACATCAGCATCAACAGTGCGCGGATATTTTTCGAGATCCGTTTTGTTGTTGAATTGAGTAGGGTTGACGAAGACGCTCACTACACACACGTCGTTTTCAGCAACACATTTTTTCACTAAGGATAGGTGACCATTATGTAAGGCACCCATAGTAGGGACAAATCCAATTTTTTTGCCCTCTTTGCGGTACTTTTCCAATGCATTGGAAAGGCCTAAAACTGTTTTGTAAACCTTCATATCTTATTAATTTTGTCTTTTCAATTTTCAAAAAGTTGCCATGCAACAATCATTGCTACGAAATATTCTGCAAAGGAAACAATTATATTTGAGAGTCGAAAGCATTAAAAAGAAAAAAAATGAAAATTTGGCATTTTGGTTCATTTTTCCTATTTTTGTATGACAAATTAAAAACGAATGGATACAGTTAAGGTTTTATACATTTCACAAGAGATAACTCCGTATTTGCCAGAGAACGAAGTGGCTAATATGAGTAGATATTTGCCACAAGCAATACAGGAAAAGGGAAGAGAGATACGAACTTTTATGCCAAGGTTTGGGTGTGTTAACGAGAGAAGGAACCAGTTGCATGAGGTGATTCGTCTTTCTGGCATGAATCTAATAATAGATGATACGGACCATCCGTTGATTATTAAAGTGGCATCCATTCAATCTGCACGTATGCAGGTTTATTTCATAGATAATGATGATTTGTTCCATCGTAAATTCACAGTGGCAGATGAGTCTGGCGTAGAGTTTGATGACAATGAGGATCGTTCCATCTTCTTTGTGCGTGGCGTGTTGGAGACAGTGAAGAAGTTGCGTTGGACACCAGATATCATTCATTGTCAAGGTTGGATGACGGCATTGACGCCTATCTACATCAAAAAAGCATTTAACACGGATCCGTTCTTTAAGAATTCTAAAGTGATTTATTCTATATATGGTGATGATTTCAAGAAACCATTCAGTTCCTCTTTCTCTGAAAAACTGAAATTGGATGGTATCACGGATGATGATTTGAAGAGTATCTTGCATAAAGAAGTTTCATTTGCAGATTTAACGAAGTTTGCTTTGGAATATTCAGATGGTGCCGTTATCGCTTCTCCATCAGTTAATAAAGAGTTGGCTGATTATGTGGCAAAATCAGGAAAACTTTATTTGCCAACCCCAGATGCTGATAACTATGTCGATGCTTATAACGAGTTTTACGACAAAGTGTTGGAGTCATGCAAATGATGATGACACATATACTATGCTGATTAAAGATACGTTTCTATTATAAGGTGAATTTTTATAATTCATCGATTAGACAAAAAGTTTGTATGAATTGTGGGTTGATATAGCGCCCACCGTAAATTATATTTTCGGAAATGTCGAGAATTTTTAGATTGTTATGGATGGTAATTCCATTAACCGCACTGCTAAGTTGTGAAGATGATGAGGGTGTGGGTTCTTCCATTCAGCCTTCGGAAGATGTATTATCAACCTATTCTAATAAAGTAGATGTAGTTACTAGTTCTGTTTTGACCGACTCTGTTTTGAGCAGATACGATTACTTTATATTGGGCAGATTTCGTGATGCTAAGTTTGGTGAGGTGGCTGCTGAGTTTATGACTCAGTTGGATGGACGTGTGGATGGCTTGTACGTGCCAGACACCACTGTCGTCTCTTATAATTCTGCTGCTTCTGGTATTTTGAAAACTCTGTTGACCGATATTGATGCTTCATATGGTGATATCAAATCCATCACTTCTCCTTCTAATGTTGTGGTTGATTCTACTCGCTTCTATATTCAATATTCCGACCAGATCTTTGGCGACACAACGGCTATGCAGGCTATTTCGGTGTATGAACTCTCTTCTCCAATGGAAGATAAAAAATATTATACAAACGCCTCTGTGTCTGATTTTTGTGATAAGAAAAAATTTCTTGGACAGAAAAATTATCAGTTGCAAAACAAAAGAGTAATCAATATTCCGTTAGACAATGAGGTGGGAGAGCGCATCTTGTCTGCTTATCAAAGTGGATCGGAGATCAAAACACAAGAACAATTCAACAAACTCTTCCCTGGTGTCTATGTGAGTCATACGTTTAATCAAGGTACCTTCATGCAAATCCTTGTTGCTGGTGTCCAAATATTTTATCACTATGATGCGGATATCACTACTACCTATGATGGAAAAAGTGTCGTGGTGAAGGGTTCGCAGGTGAAAAACAAGGATGGTAAATATATCAACCCTTTGGTGGCAAGTGTTTTCTTGTCGGCTAATAAGACGGTTAATCGTGTGAATGTCATTCAAAAGGACGACCTTACGGATTTGGTTGGATCGTTGAATAAAGAAGATTATACCTACACATTTAGTCCTTCCGGACTTTATACAGCGATTCATGTGCCATACGAAACGTTGATGGATTCAGTAAAGAGATATGCTCCCGATACAACAAAGGTGATGCTTAATATGGTGAAATTGACTCTTTATCGCCATGAATTGAATTGGAATACAAAACTAAAGGCTAGTTCTTATCTTTTGCTTATGTCTAAAAGCAAAGTGGCTGATTTCTTTTATAAGAATCAATTGCCAGACGGACTCACCTCGTTTGTCGCTGCTGCTGATACTGCAAAGAATTGCTATTCATTTTATATTACCGCTTCTGTTCAGAATAAGCTGAGAAATCATGGCTCTTATTACGATGATGACTTAGTGCTGGTCCCTGCTATTCGTGTGGCGGAGAATGGCGTGGTTTATTATCGTCAGCAATTATGGATGTCCTCTACCATGTTCTATGGAGCTACTGCCGAGACGGACT
Source organism: uncultured Bacteroidales bacterium (assembly GCA_902784425.1). Lineage (GTDB taxonomy): Bacteria > Bacteroidota > Bacteroidia > Bacteroidales > Paludibacteraceae > UBA1181. The sequence goes on along the minus strand of CACZUS010000058.1, from coordinate 21,539 downwards.
CTTTAAGACCTCGTTTGGATGTCGTTTATACTCGTAGAGAATAATTTTTCACATTTCAGTTGATATAATCCCGTTCTTCTTCGATAGAACGGGATTTTTTTTTCTGTTATGGATGAAAACATTGCATCGGACGCGGTACTCCACGTCCCTCATCCACATTAATTATCCTAATGTTAATGAAAAAAATACAGCCATCGTCACTCTCGTGTGGATGGCTGTTTGAATTAATCACATAAAACGAATTGAAATTTAATTACTTATGTATTTTTTTTGATTAAGTATGGACAAATTTATAACTGTTTATTTCTAGTTTGAAATTCTTTAAATATAATACAAAATTCGTGCCAAACTATGATTAAAATTAAAATTATTTTCAATAAATGGTATTTTTTGTTAAGATGATGTTGGTAATCATAAAATGTCTTGTTGAAGATGTTATAAAAAGTATTATCCTTTTTTTATCATTGGTTATTGAACCATTGTTTTATAAGTGTATGAATTCTTTCCTGTATTGACAACAATTAGCAGAACCTCTCCTCTATAATGGGTTAGGTCAATCGGCTTTTGAGAATCTGCGGATGCATTGAGGATCTGTTTCCCATCTGCCTTATAAACACTAACAAAGCCTTCTCCTGATAGGTATAAGAATCCGCCGTGTAGATGGAGTGTTTGATTTGCCTCTTTTGTCTCCTGAAGGTCGGTGGTTTTGGAATTAATGAAAATATTCCCAATGCGATTAGCACCGATGTTCTTGTCGTATTGTTGGGATGGGTTGCCGAATTGTATGCAGTGGTAATTCTTATCGTTTGTTAGATCTGCATATTTAGAAATGCGGATGAAAAGGTCGTATTCTCCTTCTGGAATGGATGTGGGTAGTGTGAGTTGAAAGGAGTCTGTAGTGGTTTGTCTTGACAGCCATTGTTGTGGATCAATCGGGGAGTCTGGTTCTATCTCAAACAGATTGTTTTCATTTTTTAGAACAAAAGAGACTTTCCCTTTTTGTACCATATTGCCGAATCCCACGTTTTCTATCTTTAGTTTCCCATTCAGGTGATCGTTTGGAGAGACGGAATCGGGAAGGTAGGCATCGCGAAGAATGAAGCGGTAGCCTAAGTGATTTTCAACATAGGTGTAGCCTGTTGCGCCCTTGTATTCTGGATCGTTTCCATTGAAGATGGAATCCTTCCAACTGAGTATGGTGGGTTGATGCCATTCGTAGTTGAGGTAGGAGGTGTGGGTGCGAAAGCCCTCGTTAGAGAGGTAGGTTGGTGTGTTAATCGGATTGTCTCCGTTATAGTTGGCAACGAGTTCTCCTCCGTATGGTGTGTGCTGTGAGTAGGTTTCGAGCCACTCAATCATCATTTCACGTGTCAATTGATGTCCGCTTGCACCCATCCCAATGGTGCCCAGATCACTGTAAGAACCCAAATAACCATCATTGTACATGCCAACTCTATAGATGGTGTCACCCTTTGCCATGACTGCCTGTTGGAATTTTTCAGAGTGAATATCGAAATCTGAATAATTATTGCCTTGATTAACACCGAGCCAGTAGGCGATGATGTCTGGTCGCCTGACTCCTATCTTTATCTCTGGTGGTGTGCAACTAAGTAGTGTTTGCAGGGCTTCTGCAATGTTTTCGTTGGTTCCCACATTGCTGGAGTGCATTTCGCCATAGCTTCCGTACATACCAAGCTCCACGTAGGTGATGACATCCGTGTTGCGAGCATAGACTTCTCCTAATTGCTTGAGATGACCCAAAATAACGGACTGTTCGGGGTCGCATTTAACGGAGCCGTTGAAATAGGGGTCGTAAGAAAAACGCACAATGGCACTCTTCCCTCGTTGCCGGATATTATCTAAGGTGGCTTCGAAGGCACTGAGCATATCGTCGGAGAGTGGACGAGCAATGCCAAAGGTGGTGTCGTTCGTTGTTTCGTCTATTTTAAGGATGGCTTTGTTGGAAAACTCTGAAATGTCCATTCTAAGGTGAGATAGGTTTCCCCAAGTATTTGTAGCCTTGTTATTGTCGTATGTAAAGTGTTGACATTGTGTTCTGTAAAAACCAATGCCAGGGTTTTCTAATGTTTCTGTTGCATCTGTATAATCGAGGTCTTGACGAGTGTTCTCAGCCCATGAGATGGATGAGATGAAAAACACGAAGGAAAGGCTGATTATTTTATGGGAATTCTTCATATTTCTGTCGTTTGGTTAGTGTTTAGAATCGATTACCCAAATTATGAAAAAAAATTGAAAGAATCGAATATTCTTATGGTAAGTGTGGAGAAAATAGTGAGAAAGGAGGAAGATTCAGTTGTAATTTTATACCTTAGCATAAATATTGAATTCAGATGAAATGTACACGCATAAAAAAATACGGTAGAATGGTAAAAAATCTCATCAAGGATCTTTTGCTGTTCTCTCTTGTTGCTTTGATCTTTACTGATATGGCTGTAAAGAAGAGTACGCAGCAGTTCCTTTATAATAATGTGGAAACAATTCCGTATAATCGGGTGGGACTTCTGTTGGGTACTTCAAAATATTTAAGCAATGGTCGCTTGAATCACTATTATCAGAATCGTATAGAAGCGACTTTGCAGTTGTTTCGCGCACATAAAATTGATTTCATCATTGTGAGTGGTGATAATTCGAGAGCAGAGTATGATGAACCTACGGATATGAAGAATGATTTAGTGGCAGGCGGTGTTCCAGAAGAACGTATTTTCTTGGATTATGCAGGTTTTCGTACGTTGGATTCCGTTGTGCGTTGCCGGGATATCTTCGGACAATCGTCCATCACTATCATATCACAAAGATTTCATGATGAAAGGGCTGTTTTTTTAGCACGTCATCATCAGATTGCATCCGTTGGATTTTGTGCGGAAGATGTAAGTAAATTTTATGGTTTGAAAACCATGATGAGGGAGCGTCTTGCTCGGGTGAAACTCTTTATCGATCTTATTATCAATAAACAACCGAAGTTCAGTGGTGAACCAATCACCATTGATTAAGTACGCTAAAGATAAGAGTCACAACTCTTATTTGGCGAAGTCTCCTAAAATATAGAGAGCAGGCAAGGCCTTTCCGTTATTGTCGTCGAAAAGACCACGGTTGACCCAGTTGTCAATCACCCCATTACCGTTTTCCTCTGGGAACCACCAATATAGACCATTGACGTTAGCATGTTTTTTGATTGTGGATATTAGGTCTTCCAAAAATTTCTTTTGTCCCTCGGCAGAGATTGGCCATTTGGAACTGAAATCGTAGTCTACTTGTGGCAACCATTGATAATAGTATGCCGTTTCCACTATCTGAATTTTCTTGTCAGGGAAGTTTTGTTCCAGGGTGGTTAGTGTGGAACTCAAAGTAGATAAGTCGTTGTGCCAGAATGGGTAGTAGCTAAGTCCGATGATATCATAATCGATACCAAAATCTTTTACTCTTTGATAGTATTGTCTGCAGACGTCTGGCTTACCAGAACGTTCTATGTGGATGATGATTTGAGCGTTAGGGCACTCTTCACGACAAGCTTTGCTAGCTGATTTTAGGAAATTGGAGAAGACGTTCCAGTTGTTATTGTCGGTAGGATATACTTTCCCTATGTTCCACAGCATGCCGTAAGATATCTCATTACCGATTTGGATGAAATCGGGTGATGCGCCATTGTCGTTCAAGGTTTTCAAACAGCGTTTGGTATAATTGTAAAGAGTATCGTTCAGAGCGGAAGCAGAGGCATTTTTCCATGAGTCGGGCATGGTTTGTTGAGCAGGGTCGGCCCACGAGTCGGAGTAGTGGAAGTCCAACATGAATTTGAATCCCTGTTGTTTGATTCGTTTGCCAAGTTTCACGACGAAATTCAGATCTTGAACAACGCCCGAGCCAATGTTTTCTCTACTAGCTTTGGTGGGGTCTACGAACAGTCTCACACGCATACTGTTGAGTCCTACTTGTTGAAAGAAGGGTAGTACGTCTACTTTTTTACCATTAATGTCGTAGTAAGTGTTGCCATGCTCTTCATATTTGGGTAGCATGGAGATATCTCCACCCACGAACATAGTTACATCAGGTTCATGATGAGATGGAGCCTGAAAGGTGATGCTATCCACCGATTCAAGGGTGATGACTGATGAGTTGTTTTTTTGATGGATATAGATGGTGGTTTGAGCAAAAGCCATCTGCCAACTAAGTATAGTTATGGATATGAGGGAGAATAAAATTTTTTTCATGGTACTAAATTATAAGTGTTTTGTTGTTTGCAAATATATAATATTCTTTGGATTAAAGGAGGAGAATTTTACAGAACTCACCTTAATATAGATCTATGCGTTTTGTTGTTGAAAGAGTTAATCCATTTTCAAAAGTTACAGTGACTGTCAGATTATGAGTCTGTAGCGTATTTGGATATGGAAAATTTATACTGCATCCGCCTCCATACCATAAACTTCTTTCTTCTAAAGAATAATCTTTGAATTTTTTCTCTATATATTTTACATGATCGTCATGCAGTGGATATCCATTTGATACAAATGAGCCCCAAGAGTCTGCGCAGACAGTTCCAAATTCCACCCAATCTGTACCAGCAGTACAACCTGTTGTATAATCTGTATCCGAAATAATTGAAATAGTTTTTACTGGATATGCTAGGGCTTCCGCAATGTGACTTGATGTGCCATACCAAGATGTGTCATTGTTTGCTTTTGCTAAGGAATCAAATAGTTCTCTTGTTGGAGATAACGTATCGTTTATTCCATACGAAATTATTTTCTTCCCAGTCATATCTATTGCCAGATAAAAATATGAGTCTTGTCTGTGAAAAGTTACCTCGATAGAATCAGGTATGGTATAACAACTAATAAGATGTTTTGATTCCCATGAATCCTCTGGAGTCTTGTCTTCTTCGTCTCGACAACTCCATAAGCAGAACACTATACAACATAGTAACAAAGAGATATGATAAAAGAATTTTGTTGATTTCATGTTTTGTAAATTAGGTTTTTCTCAAAGTTAAACAAAAAATTTTAAATGCTATTCCCTTTGTATTAATTTCACTTAAGAAGCAGTCTGCATGATTTACGAGACTGAGTGTTGGAGAGAGAATTATGTTCTCTGTTGGGTTATACCCAATGACGTAATTTTATTCATATGATTGATAGGCAAAATCCCCAACAAACATTGACTATATCAAGCGATTTTATTTGCTTTATAATCAGGTACTTGAAAATCACCCACAACTTGTGGGCAAATCTGTTGAAGATCAAATGTCATATGAGTATTTTTTCGTAGATGTGACAACTACATGCCAAGAGACATTATTTTACTAAATTTATTAATTATGCCTAAGATCTATGAGTATTTTGGATTAATATTTTATTTTTGGTCTAATGAACACGAACCGATTCATGTCCATGTGACAAAAGGAGGTCGTGGAAAAATATGAATTCAATTACAGTGACATCGGCAAAATATGTAGCACCATTGCGAGTGGAACTCACTTATAGCGATGAAGTGGCAACGTGGAAGAAGGATTGTGTCGTATCTGGTGGAAATCTTTGATGCCATACAATAGGCAAAATCTGGCACATGGATAGCAGAAAAATAGTGGTCGCGATAAAAAAATGTGAAAATATAGTAAAAAATCAGAGTTTATTAATTCTGTTTTATAGAAAATACTTAACTTTGTAAACCAAACTTTATAAAATCACATAACTCTTATTAAATATAATTTATATGAGTATCAGTAAGGATGTCATCAAACAGTGCCTAATTAGTAAGCAGCGCGAAGTGGATGAGGCGGTGATTATGAACCGTCCCACTGACTTTGAAGAGAATGGCAATTATGTGATAGTTGGCGTGAGACATGCGGGTAAGTCGTACCTGCTGTATCAGCGTGTGCGTCAGTTGCAGGCAGCAGGAAAGGGATGGGACGAGATTCTGTTTGTGGACTTTGAGGATGAGCGTCTGGCGGAATTCCAGACGGAGGACTTCAACAGTCTGCTAGAGGCTCATCTGGAACTGTATGGTAAGAAGCCGGTGGTGTTTTTGGACGAGGTGCAGAACATTCCGCACTGGGATAAGTTCGTGCGGAGATTGGCTGATGCGAAATACAGGGTGTATGTAACGGGAAGCAATGCGAAGATGCTGAGCAAAGAGGTGGCAACTACGCTGGGCGGACGGTTCTTTATCTATGATGCGTACCCATATTCATTCAAAGAGTATCTGGCAGCGCAGCAGGTGGAACTGAAAGAGCATTGGGAGTATGACACGATACAGAGAAGTGAGGTGAAGCGGCATTTGAATGAATATTTCTATTACGGAGGTCTGCCAGAGATTCTGTCGTTTAAGAACAAGCGAGCTATGCTTTCGAGCCTGTACCAGAAGATTTACCTAGGTGACATCTGTGCCCGAAACAATATTAAGAACGACAGGGTGCTGAACATCCTAATCAAGAAGATGGCAGAGAGCGTGAAGCAACCGTTGTCGTATAACAGACTGAAGAATGTGATTGTGTCAACGGGGTCGCCTATTAGTGTGCCTACCACGATTGACTATGCGGGTTATGCCGCTGACAGTTGGCTGATACTACCTATGGAGAACGAGGTGGGTAAGCTGACTGAAAAGGAGACGCAAAAGAAGTATTATTTTATAGACAACGGATTGCTTAATCTGTTCTTGATGAACTCAGAGACATCGCTACTGGAAAACATGGTGGCAGTGGAACTATTCAGACGATACGGCAAGGAGAATGTGTATTATCTAAATGCTAATAAAGAGATAGACTTCATAGTACCTGATGAGAAACTAGCCATCCAAGTGTCGTATAGCATCAAGGAGGAGTCAACCTACAACAGAGAGGTGCCACCATTAGCGAAGTATGCCAAAGCGCACGAGGACTGGAAATGCCTGCTGATTACGTATGATGAGGAGGGTGCGGAAGAGGGAATAACTGTGGTGCCAGTTTGGAAGTGGCTGATGGAGGTGTGATTTCGGGGTGAGACGCGGAATACACTTCGTGAGCAATTACCTATTAAAGATTTGTTGGTTGATAACCGTTAATTTAAAGCTACTGTATTCATGTCACTTAGAGAAAACATATCACAAGCAATAGTCAATCATGTCTTGAATAGATATGGCAACCGTATCGTGTATGCCAATAAAATTTTAGAGGCAGTTAAGGACTTGCTTCATAATCATCTTGACGATTATAATTTTCCTCAAAATTTGAAGAACCAACCACAATTACCAAAAACAAAGGAAGATGATTTTCAAGAGTTATTATCAAAAATAAACGAGAAGGAAGCTCGCAGAAAAAAAGAAGGCGTATATTTGGAGTTGATGGTCCGAAAAATGTGATACTTTGAAGCGTTGACGGTACGGAAAATGTGAAAATATTATATATTTGCGGTTGGTAAAATGTGATTGTATAGTATGTATCGTTCTGAAATTGAAAATATTATCGCTTGGAAAAACAAAGCCGGCCGCAAACCGCTAATTTTGTTTGGGGCTAGGCAAGTCGGGAAAACATGGCTGCTAAAGGAATTTGGTAACAAATGTTTCGATGATGTGTGTTATGTGAATTTTGAACAACCGGGGCAGTTGAAAGAGTTGTTCGATGGTAATATCAGTACCGAGAGAATTATTGACTTCTTGGGGTCGTATAACGGCAAGAAAATAGAAAAGCAGCGGACTCTGATTATTTTTGACGAAGTGCAGGAGGTGCCTCGAGCCCTTACTTCGCTTAAATATTTTGCAGAGGAGGCCCCTGAATATGCCATTTGTTGTGCAGGTTCGTTGTTTGGGGTAACGTTGCACGAAGGGACATCATTCCCAGTAGGGAAGGTTGACTTTCTTACGTTGCAGCCACTTACGTTCAAAGAGTTCTTGTTGGCAAACGGCGAGGAGCCGATGCTTGATTTTATCGAAAAATATTATGCTGAAGGATTGCCACAGGCAACAATCGAAAAAATTATCGACTATCTGAAAATATACTTTGTCGTAGGAGGAATGCCACAGGTTGTGAACGAATGGGTAAAAACGCACGACTTCTCCAGAACTGCCAAAATTCAAAATGCAATCTTGAAATCGTATCAAAACGATTTTTCGAAACATGCTCATCGAACAATTGTGCCCAAAATTCACCATGTGTGGAATTCTATTCCCAGCCAATTGGCAAAGGAAAACAAAAAGTTTGTCTATGGCGTGGTTCGAGAGGGAGCCCGGGCGCGAGAATACAAAGATGCATTGCTTTGGTTGAAAGACAGTGGACTTATCAGGAGAGTGGGATTGGTGAAGGGTGCCCGCTTGCCTCTGAAAGCTTATGAGGATTTGAAAACATTTAAAATTTACCATTTGGACATTGGTCTGCTTTGCAGTATGTGTGAGATAAAGCCATCCGTCATCATTGGTTCTGAAACTGTCTTTGCCGAATTTTGCGGAGTGCTGACTGAACAGTTTGTCTTGCAGGAACTACACGCATCAGGATTGTTCAAAAGCATATATTATTGGTCGGAAGGCGCAGAGTCCGAAGTGGATTTCATCTTTTCTTATGAGGGCAAGGTTATTCCATGCGAAGCGAAGGCAGGACTGAATGTAAGGGCGCAAAGTTTGAAAGTTTTCATGAACAAATATCAACCTGAAATAGCGATACGTACATCGTTGAAAAACTTCCGAAAGGACGGAACATTGTTAAATATTCCGCTCTATGAGTTGTGGTTAACAGAAACAATTTTACGTCAATCTGATTAAATTTCTGAAACCTATAAATTCACCGTAAAATCTTCTTGTTAAAAAAACTTGGTAAATATTTGTGAGAATTTTTGTCGATTTATAGACGTTTTGTAATTTTGCACCGCATTAAATAAAATATGGCTTTTTTTCACAATGAGGGTTCAGTTATGTGGAAGATAAGAGTATAGAATCTGGTAGATGATACAATTTATTTTATTTTTTTATGAATGAGATGTGAATAAAAAATTTCAAAAAATAATAGGTATAAGAGAACAAAAAAATCAAACAAAAATGAGGTATTTTACAAAAAAATTAATCATGAGTGTGTTGACAATCATGGGTGTTCAACAATTATCGGCTCAAGTGACTATCAACGAGACGAACTTTCCTGATGAAGCATTCAGAGACTTTGTGTCAAGAAATTTTGATACAGATACAGATGACGAACTATCGTCATCAGAGATTGCGAATGCAAAAGTGATGGATTTATCATGGATATATGTGTCAGATTTAAAGGGTATTGAATATTTTACTGCACTAACAGAATTGGACTGCAGCTACAGTTACTTGACAACTTTAGACGTTTCTAAAAATGTCGCTTTGGAAAAGTTGGATTGTAGAGGTAATGATTTGACCAGTTTGGATTTATCCAGTAATACGGCATTGACGGAATTGTATTGTTCTTCAAACGATTTGACCAGTTTGGATTTATCCAGTAATACGGCATTGACGGAATTGTATTGTTCTTCAAACGATTTGACCAGTTTGGACTTATCCAGTAATACGGCATTGACGTATTTGTCTTGTTATTCAAACGACTTGACCAGTTTGGATTTATCCAGTAATACGGCATTGACGGATTTGTCTTGTTATTCAAACTATTTGACTAGTTTGGATTTATCCAGTAATACGGCATTGACGTATTTGGATTGTTCTATAAACTATTTGACCAGTTTGGATTTATCCAGTAATACGGCATTGACGTATTTGGATTGTTATTCAAACGATTTGACCAGTTTGGATTTGTCCAGTAATACGGCATTGACGGATTTGGATTGTTCTTCAAACGATTTGACCAGTTTGGATTTGTCCAGTAATATAGCATTGACGGATTTGGATTGTTATTCAAACGATTTGACCAGTTTGGATTTATCCAGTAATACGGCATTAATGGATTTGTCTTGTTCTTCAAACTACTTGACCAGTTTGGATTTGTCCAAGAATACGGCATTGACGGATTTGGATTGTTATTCAAACGACTTGACCAGTTTGGATTTGTCCAATAATACGGCATTGACGGATTTGGATTGTTCTTCAAACGATTTGACCAGTTTGGATTTATCCAGTAATACGGCATTGACGGATTTGGATTGTTCTTCAAACGATTTGACCAGTTTGGATTTATCCAGTAATACGGCATTGACGTATCTGGTTTGTTCTTCAAACGATTTGACAAGTTTAGATTTGTTCAAGAATACGGCATTGGAAGAATTGTATTGTTCTAATAACAAGTTGACTATATTGAATGTGTCAAACAATGTTGATTTGACAGAATTATATTGTTACAACAATCAATTATCATCCATTGATGTGTCTAACAATACTGAATTGGTATGGTTTGAATGTTACGATAATCAATTGTCATATTTGAATATTTCTAATAATATGGCATTGAAAGAATTGTACTGTCAAAATAATAAACTGACGAGTTTGGATTTGTCCAATAACCAAAATTTGAAATACTTAAAATGTAATTCTAATGATTTAACTGCTTTGGATCTGATAAACAACACAAGTTTAGTGGAACTGAATTGTAATGATAATCATTTGACATCACTAGATTTATCAGAAAATAAGGAATTGGAGTTGGATTCTTATTGGAATGAATTTGATTGCTCAGACAACACGTATACGGCAAAAATTGATGAAACTTATACTTTTGATTTATCTACATTGCCAGGTAACTTCGATCATACAAAGATGACCATTACTTCGGGTAATGCTGTAGAAAATGATGGTATTCTGAAAGTGGATGAGAATAGTGAGTCTGATACGATAAAGGTGACTTATAAATACACGGCACGTGAAGACATTACTATTGAATATACATTGAATCTGATTCATAAGAAGGGTAATGGTGTGCCATACATCAAGTCTGGTATCGCCTTTTCTCTCTATCCGAATCCTGCAATAGAGTATGTTAGTGTATCTGTAGCCGGTGATTATAAAATATACAATATCAACGGAACATTGTTGCAATCGGGTACCACAGAGAAAGACGAAGAGATCAATATCTCCAACTTGATTCCTGGTTCCTACATATTTGAATTGGAAGGAAGCATAAAGAAACTGATTGTGAAATAAGTTGTTACAACGGCCGCCTCTGTATAAGGGACGGCCGTTTTTGTATCTGTACATGATGTCTTGAATTTTTTCTATACCTTTGCCCAATAAAAATGTGTTTTTTATTCGATGAATACGGATCTTTCCATAATATCACTACAGAAACATCGCGAACTGCTGCAGATGGAGTATGAATATGATAAGAAATGCTTTGAACATCAATCAGGTTTTATGTCGGTGGATAAGAAGGTGGCGGCTGGTATCTGTCGTTATCCTATCTCAATAGGACGCTCTTATTATAACTCTTTGGATCAGTATGTCGTGGAGATTCATGCTCGTGGCTGTGATGAGGAGGAGGATCATTTTGAATATGGTAGATCGGTCGATTTCTTCAGTGTCTCCATGACTGATGAGGTTCGTCCGATAAAGGTGACGGGTCAGGTAAGCTATGCAACTGCCGATACGCTTGTGGTGGTGTTGCCGAGTAGGGATTCATCGTTGGTTTTGGAGAGTTATGATCGGTTGGGTATTCAGTTGAGCTTTGACGAGAGTAGTTATCGGGCGATGTTTGAAGCACTCGATCGGGTGATGCATGTGAAAGATGGTCGCTTGTTCGACCTTCGTGAGATATTGTTGGGCAATAAAGAAGCTAGCTTCCTTCAATTCAGTCCTGTTCGATTCCCTTGGCTGAATGCCTCACAAGAGAAGGCTATCAATCTGATATTAAGGGCAAAGGATGTTGCCATTGTTCATGGTCCTCCGGGAACGGGCAAGACCACCACCTTGGTCGAGGCAATCTATGAGACGTTGCGCCGGGAGAGTCAGATCCTGGTCTGTGCGCAGAGCAATATGGCGGTGGATTGGATCTCGGAACAGTTGGTAGATCGTGGGGTGAATGTGCTGCGCATTGGTAACCCGACTCGTGTGAATGATAAGATGCTTTCTTATACCTATGAGCGTAGGTTTGAGTCTCATCCGCAATATGCTACGTTGTGGGGTATGCGTAAGACGGTGCGTGAATTGTATCGTACCAACAAGGATAAGGCGATGGCGGTGAAGGAGAAAGCGGAGTCTCTTGAATATGAGATACGAGAGAGCCTGTTTGCTGAGTCGAGAGTGGTGGCTTGTACGTTAGTGGGGGCAGCCAATCATCTGCTATACGGACGAACCTTTCAGTCGTTGTTCATCGACGAGGCTGCGCAGGCCCTCGAGGCGGCTTGTTGGATTCCCATCACGAAGTGTCATCGTGTGATCTTTGCGGGTGATCATCAGCAATTGCCACCCACCATTAAGTGTTTTGAGGCAGAGAGAGCCGGATTGGCTCATACGTTGATGGAGAAACTGACGGAACGCAAACCCTCTGTGGTGTCGCTCCTGAATGTGCAATACAGGATGAATGAATCGATCATGCGATTCTCCTCCGATTGGTTTTATGATGGGCAACTGACGGCTGCCGAGGAGGTTCGGTATAGGGGAGTGTTAGACTATGAAAAACCGATGGAATGGATAAATACGGAACCTTTCGATTTCTCGGAGGAGTATGTGGAGCAGACGGCAGGTAGGGTCAATCGGCAGGAGGCGGAACTGGTAATCCAGGTCTTGGAGCATTTTATTGAAAAAATAGGCTTCCATCGCGTAAAGGAGGAGAGAATAGACTTCGGGGTGATCTCACCCTACAAAGCACAGGTCTATTATCTGCGTAGGTTGGTGAATCAGAATAAGGTGTTGAAACCGTTTCGTCGTCAAATCACAATCAATTCAGTGGATGGATTTCAAGGGCAGGAGAGAGATGTGATCATCATCAGTCTGGTTCGCTCTAACGAGGAGGGAAATATTGGGTTCCTTCGAGAACTGAGAAGAATGAATGTCGCTATGACACGTGCGAGGATGAAACTCTTCATCATCGGCAATGTCTCTACCTTGACAAAACATCCCTTCTATCGAAAATTATATGAGAGTATGGAGTGAAGAAGCTATTGCTAAGGTGCAAATAATAAGGTGTTTATAAAAACTTACCAAAACTTATTCATCTCTTTGTTGTATTCAAATCCAGCAGAGGCAAGTTTATGAACCAGCTCCTCTTCGTTGAGATCGTCGCAGAGTGAGTCGAGCGATGAATACTCGTCTCTCAATTTCATATTGATGAAACTGAAGAGCATATTGATGTCTTTTGGTAATTCGTACTCCATTTTCTTAATTGAAATTTATTGTCTTATTCGACTGCAAAGGTATAAAATTTTTTAATTAGACCATCGTTCGATGATAGTATCTTCTTCCTCATCATCTTTGTGCTCTTCTAGAGCTAATGTCTTGGCATTCAGTAACTCTTTGTGTCCGTTCTGATTTTTGAGATAGATGAGTTCGCATTTCCCTACATATTCCTCCCAGTTCGTGGCAAAATGGTTGGCTGATATCTTGTTTAATCCCAACATCTCAGGTACGGCAAAATAGATTTTGTTTTTAAAGTCGAACTCCAACTCTTGTTCATCCTTCTTTTGAGGCAGTTTGTTGACGGGTTCGTTTTCGGTTATCCTTTTTATCATGTATCGAGGGTTGTTGATTGGTTCGAACAACTCTACAAACATCTTAGTGAATAATTTCTCTTCTGCATAACTGGCTCCTATTAGGTGACAATTCACAGAGCCGTCATCTTTTTTCAATACCTCTATCTTGATATCTGAATGGGTTATCATATTCTCTTCTTGCATCGTTTGAACAAGAGCCATAGCGATTGATTTTATATGCCTTGAAATATTATATTTCCGTTCCTTTATATATGAAGAGAGGGACTTATATGCGTTGAATAATGTGTATGCGAGAGGTATGCTGATGCATGCGAGTTTGTTAAAAGGTCCTGGAATTAACATGATGGTTGAAATCACAAGAAGAGAGACGCCTGTTTTGGTGAGACTATTCTTTTTCTTTTTCTCTATTTCCGTGATTTGATCGGTGTATTTTGATTTGGACAACGGATGTGGAATATGCACAAATTCCATGAAGTCGGAACCATTTTTGAGTGCTTCATCCCATTTCTCATTTAGAGTGGATTGTTCGTCTGACAGATGAAAACTGAAGTCGTTGTATTCCTTCATTGATTGTGCATCGAATTGAGAAGGAAGCATTAATCTTTTTATTCCTTTTTCTATGTAATGTGGGGATGTGTTGGTGAGTCCTACAAACGAGCGAAATCGTTTCCTTAGTAGCCTAATATCATTGCCTCCGTGAGTAAGCATATCTGAAGCGCAAGCAAGATGCCAGATGTTGCTTGCTTTGTGTGGATTACTGTTTGATGATCGAATAGCTCGTCCTCTCATTTGATTGGATAGCACGTAAGAACCTACGAATGTGGCTAATAGAAGAGAGTTGATGGATGGCGCATCCCAACCTTCTCCCAATAGGGATTTGGTGCCGATAAGAAGTTCTATCTCTCCCTCTTCGAACAATTGGGTGGTAAATTCCACCAATTTGTTTTTCTTGTCGCTGGATAGGGAGACGATAACGTACTCCTCTGCAAATGTAAGTGGTTCGTACGTGATGCTCAGCTCCTTTCCCTCATGGGAGTTTTGTGATAAACTATCCATTCTGCTGATGCTGCTTGCGGGTATGATCACAATACTTCCCGTTAGAACTCCCATCTTGATGGGGGCTTGATTCTTCCTTCGAAGATGCTCGAAGATGGGAATAACGCCTATTTTATCAATCTTGTTATTCGGATTGGCATTCAGAAACTCTTTTCGTACATAGTCAGTCAGAATCACCATTCGAAGATCTTGATTCATGCTTTTATATTCTCGTGCCACAATCTCCTGAATGCTCTCTAATTTACTTAAAGATGAGGAGAGTCGCTTGTTTAACCACGAAAGATCGGTGAAACTGACGATTCCGTTTTCTATGAATCCATCCTCTTTTAAATGATTATATAGGTTTCTTCGATGCTCTTTGTATTTATTTAAATAATCATCACTTCCTTTCAGATATCCATTTAGCAATATTTCTGCCCATGAGTAATCAAACGATCGACTGTCAATACATCGTGAGTAATATGGATTGATGAAGTTTTCTTTCAGAATCTGATTTCGTTCCTTGAGATAGATGCATATTGCATAATAGTAGTTTATGTTATCAAGGATGTCCTTGATATATTTTAGAGGGGTTTGATGAAAGGGATGGTTGTAAAATGCTTCCAGTAAGATGGGATCTTCCAGAAGGGCATTGAAATCTGCTGTGAGTTTTTCTTTTTGTGAATGGATGACAAGAAGCTCTTCGTCTGTTGGTTGAGAAAGGTAGATGAGGTCTTGATGGGGACATATATCACCTTCTCGGACTAGTTCGGTAATGAAGATCTCTTCATCGACCTCACCGCTTAACTGAACATATTTATTCCATTCGGTAGGCGACACGTCGTAGGGAGGCGTGGCCGTTAGTGCTACAATCTTTGCTTTGATGGATGTCTTAATGGCAAAAAGTGTTTTCCACCATTCTTTCTTTAGATGATGAGCTTCATCCAATATGATTGTTCCGATTTGAACATCCTCAAGACTCTTGATGAGTTGATCGGTATATGCAGCTTTGACTGCTGGGAGGTTGGTCTCCTCATCGTCTACCTCTTCCTCTTCTGATGATTCTACCTCAATCACCTTTGTATTGGTAGCAACTGCGTGTAGCGCTTGGTAGGTGATAATTGTGAGGTATTTTGGATGATGTATATCTGTGGTGATCCATTCCATTGAGTCCACTGATCTCTGATGGCTAATGTAGGTGCTAAAATGAGCGTTGGCTTATTCAGTCTGACAGCCACTTCCAAGCCTAAAATGGTTTTTCCTGATCCAGGAGGTGCCACGATGTGCAATGCATTATCATTCATGTGATAATCCAAATCATCTAATATTCTCTTTTGGTAGGATCTCCATTGATATTTGAAATGAGCCAATTCAAAATATCTCTTCCTCTTTTTTAGATTGATTTGATAATTATCGCTGTCAGTAATCATTTATTTATTAGGTGATTATGAATTTACTATTATTTTTTGTCCGTTTACAATATAGACTCCTGCTTTGATGCTCTTGCTCATCTTCATGCCTGCTTGCATATAGAACTGATCGACCACTTGTCCGAATAGGTTATGGATGATGATCCATTTGCCTTCATCGAAGGTTTCGCAGATGATTTCCCCTTTACCGCCATATGCGATGAGAGAGGTTGTGTTGATACTCTCTTGAAGTGCTGAATAATCACCTGCCAATGCCTTCACCTCCTTTTGTGAAAGGATGATCCATCGTTGTTGACTGGCGGAGTTTTGATGGTCGAATCGAGTGCATGAGACATTGAGATTACCGTTGCTTTGGTTGGCTGTAAGGGTCATCGGACGATTATTGTTCTCGGAGAAGGTCATCCAATAAGATTTCAGATTGAAATAGTCGTTGGACACTTTCTGTCTGGAGCCTAACAATTGTATTTTATAATTCTCATTTGAACTCAATGTGACATTAGCGTTGTTGTTATTTAGTGTTGAATTGGTTGCAACATTACGCATTTCGTAGGTCTGTGATTGAGGGTTGAATGTGATTTTCCAAGCGAAGGCGTTGTCGGAGAGGGACTCTTTCCAATCAGTGTTTTGGAGTGCTACACTATTGGATGAGTTAGTCTTCAGCATGGTTGGTATGTTTCGGATGCTCTCGTTGGCTGTTAGAATATAATAGACCTCGTCATCATCCTGCATGAAGGTATAGGCAGGAGAGGCGAACGCACCTGAAACAGGAGGCAGGTTGTCTTCTCCCAATGCTTGGATAATCAAGGCATTGGCGTAGTAGAGAATGCGAGTTCCGTCATCTTCGTGTGCGCCATTGATTCCGTAAGGCCAGAAGTGGGTGTTATCACCATGCAGCTGTGCCGTGTTATCGTTGTCGAGGAATTGAACCACTTGGTCGGTTCGTTCGCCCAACCAGAAGCCTTTGCTGGTTTCTTGACGGTAGATGGATGAGTTGTACCATGTCTCGGTGGTACCAACGCCTGCTGCGTGGCACATCTCATGTTGGATGGTTCCCGTGCGTTGATAGCTTGCGTTTGGACCCACACGCATGGAGCCTCCGTAGCTGCAATCTGCTGTTTGTGTATTGGCTCCGTAGGAGACGGATAGGCGTAGTCCTTTTATACTTGTGATATGGTTCCATACATTCACAGCATCTTCGATGGCACTGTTGATTCTCTTGTTTTCTTCATCCGAACCGCCGTTGTTGTAGGTCCATGTGACATTACCCATCGGAAGCGTGCAGATACGAATGCAATCACCATAATCTACGGCATAGCCATTGGTGATGGCATAGGCTCGGATATAGTATTGTGTGGCGGGTTGCAGACCGTCCATCACATAGATGTCGCCGTTATTGCTGTAGGAGAGCGTGGAACGATTGTCCAATACGGTGGGATTCTTATGTGTGCTCCAACAGAATCCTTTCTCCATGATGTTGTTGCCTGAGAAGGTGGCGCGACCAAAGGCCATAGTGGCTCCTCGTGCATGACGTGGATCTGTCGTGACAGAAGGAACAGGTCCTGTGGCATTTTCGAGTTTCTCTCTGAATTCAGCCTTTGCTAGGGAGTTCTGTGCCTCTTGAATGGCATTGCGCAACGTGCGAGATATGGATGATAGTGTTTCCATATCAGGATGACTAATCCAGTTTTCCGTTTTTTGAATGGTGGAGTTTAAAGTCTCCTGACAGCTGGTCCCTATGTTTTTTTGCATGAGTTGCTGTGCAACATCAATGCGTTTTTGTAATTCCTCTTTATAGTCGTCTGTGGTAGCGGCACCATAGTAAAGACGGAAATTGTCTACGGAAATCCAATTGCCGCTAGCTTGATGTGCCACCAAACCCAACGTTAGTTCATCTTCCATCTGGATGAATTGAAGGGTGTATTCTTTGGCTTCGGATACCTCCACGCTATCATTGCCTGCGATGATCCATGCACCTTGGGCACTTCGTCCGTTTTGCGTGTTCTGTGCGTTTGCTTTCAACAGATAAAAGCCTTTATTTAGATTTTGATTAATTGTCTGTATCACATTAGCATCACCTACTTGCGAACCCGCAGATACCCATTTTTCAATGTAGATATTTCCTGATTTTTGTGCAAATGAGGTGTTGGTCTGTGTTTGAAGATTAGCGTATGACCATCCGTCAAATCCTTTTTCAAAATTAGGATTTATGATTAATGTGGTAACGTCGACTGGATGTTGCATGGTGGCATTTGCCAATTCGTAGTTGACCAATGCTACTTGAATTGCCTTGTTTGCTTTGAAGAGATCGGCATAGGAGGCTGAGGTGTTATCGCAGACCTCTTGAGCCTTGTCAATCGCATTTTTTAATAGGTTAGCCTCTTTGCCTTCACCATTTCCGTAGGTGGAATTGGCGGATGAAAGGGTGTTTTTAAATTCTGCTCGAATGTTGGATATCAATGTGTTATCGTCTCCGACAAGAATGATTTTCACAAAGTCGACCACCACTTTGGCTGAGTTGGCAGAACCGCCAGATGCTCCTTTGAAACCAATTTGCACGCGACCCTCCGTGGTTGAGGAGAGATTGAAGGAGACTTCGTCGAGTGTCCAACTGTTCATGGAGAAGGAAGTGATGGAGGAGAGACGAGAGGTGTTATTATTGTTGTCGGGAATCCATCCCAACAGACTGGCACCATTGGCAGAGTTACTTCCATTGTAGAAGGCCGCTTGCAATTTATACGAACCCGAAGGAAGTTTCACATCTTGATAATATTTGAGCGATTCATCCCATCCTGTACTTAAAACCAGACAACCTCCTTTTGAACCGTCATAGCCAGAAGATGGCACCTTTCCATTCGTGTTGAATGTCTTGCTTGTACCCAGTTCATAGATGCCCGTAACGGTGTAATCCACTCCGATATCCTTGTTCCACCCATGGATGGAAAGAATCTCTTGAGCCACGTTCCCGTAGTCGGAGACTTTATAATCATAATAGTTCGCATCGTCAAATCCTGCATTTTCCAAATACAGGTCTGTGATGTCAATGTCAGCTTTCACAAAGGAGTGACACATCAGAAACAAGGTGAAAAAGGATAAAATGCGTGTCTTCATGATTCTTATAACTATTAAGGAGGGTTCTATAAATTCATTTCGTGGAATTTCGGTGGTGACACGACGTTCCGCGTCTTTGTGGTAGAGACGCGGCGTGCCACGTCTCTATGGTGGGGACATGACATTCCGTGTCCGTTGTGTCGTGTCCGACAGACAAATATATACCTTTTTATTCAAGTTATGTATCTGACATTCGAAAATTTTACAGAGCAAGTAATATTAGTAATATGTTTGAAATACAGATAACGCTGAATCCAGTGATGAGCAGTTTCAGCAGTTTCTTCCCTGAAAAGACGATTCCGTATATCATCTTTACGAAATTGTTGCTGATGATGGCTTGAAATGCAGCTAATATCAGCAGAGATTCTGTTACGTTATGTTGTGCTTGGAATAGATTGATGATAAATGGATTGATGTCTGTGACTCCGACGATGATGGAGAGAATACGGAGACCGCTATCACCAAAGTAAAGAAGGGCATAATGAGTGACCAAAGTAAAGGCGATGAAAAGGATAGCGAAAAGAATAGCTACCTTAAATTCCAGTGGGTTCTTTTCCTCCTCTTCGATATTGTTTTGATCCTCTTCTCCCAATTTGTCTTTTTTGTTCTTCATGTAAAAATAGAGAGCAACCAGGGCTGTGATAACAATCATGATAGCGAATAGATACCAGTATTTCAGCATCAACGTAAGATTGAAGATACCTAATAAAATAAGGATTTTGAAGTACATCATGGTGATGGCGCAGAAGATGGCAGCGGCATATTCCGATAGTCCTTCATTTTTATCCTTTGCCTTTTTTGCTAGGATGAGGCAAGTGGCGGTGCTACTATAGATGCCACCTAAGATACCTGTTATGATGACACCTCCATTTGGGAAGATGTATTTCTTGACGAGATAACTGGCGTATGAGATACCTGATATCACCACAGTAGCCAACCAAATGGTGTAGGGGGTGAGCCCAGAACCTTCGATTAGTTCATCTTTGGGAAGTATCGGCAGAATAACACCGGCAATGATTAGAAACTTAGCCAGATTGATAAACTCCTCATCGTTCATGTTCTGTGTGAAACGGGTGAATTTTTCTTTCATCTCCGACAGAATCAGAATGGATACAACAATCAATAAGGTGATTGTGATGGACATCTTATAGGTGATGGGTGCTAAACAATAGGTGATGAGGGCAATCATGATGGAGGTGATACCCATGTGGTTGCGGACAAATATTTTGTGCGCATACATGATGCTTAACAGTAGGGTTAATGCTGCACCACCACAGAGGAAGGGCGTCAGGCAATCACCACCAATCACATAGAGTATGTAACCGAAAATGCCTATTAGTGTGAAGGTTCGATCCGATCCAAAGATTTTAGGCTCATCACTGTTCTTTAAGTATAGTTTTCTTTGTGAGAGTCCGATGACTAATGATAAGACGGAGACTACTAAGAAGTTGATGAAGTCTGTGGAGAGTATGCTTGTTGTTTCCATGATGTTTTAAATTCGTTTATAGAAGACTTCTTATGATTTAAGAAGTGATTCCAGTGAATATTCTATTGAGGGAATTGATATGTATTCCTTTTATACAAATATAAAGATGATGATTGATAAATCAAAATATATGGTTCGTATATTTGGGGCATAGTTGCGGATTTTTCGGTAAATCTACAAAAAAACGCAGGGTCATCCATACGGATCACCCTGCGTTGAATTTTCTGTGAATTCTTATTATGGAACTTATCTTATGATGACTTTATATTTTTGATCCTTCAAGAGAACAATGTAACTGCCTTTTTGAGACATTACGATACGTGTTTCATCTTTTTCCGTCATTCCATAAGCTTTTTGTTGTCCCAACATATTATAGACACGATAAGGAGTCTCTGCCTCTGTGTGGATGAAGATTTGTCCATCTTCCGCCCAAACAAGGGTTGCGTTGTTTGCTTGTAATGATACCCCTGAAATTTCTTCATAAATAGCACTTACTGTGATATTCTTCGCAGGCATAGTGCTTGGCAAATTCTTCCATTCTACAAATCTATAATTGTCTTTCGTTGGTGCTTCAATGGCTACAATGGATTCACCGAAGGCAATTGTATCTTGTTGATATACGTTGCCATCCACCTTGTAGGTGAGTACATAGCTCTTTACTTTGAATGAGCCTGTTGCAGTCACATTCTCAGCAGGCATTGTTGCTGGCAGATTCTTCCAACCACTGAAGGAGTAACCCTCTTTGGTTGGTTTTTTAGCAGGAACAATCGAATCACCGAAGGCAATGGTGTCTTGTTGGTATACCTTGCCATCCACCTTGTAGGTGAGTACATAACTCTTCACTTTGAATGAGCCTGTTGCAGTCACATTCTCGGCAGGCATTGTTGC
>CACZUS010000057.1 GCA_902784425.1 uncultured Bacteroidales bacterium | reverse complement strand
GACCGCGCCTTTTTGGAACATGTTACGCCAGCAGATGCCTTGAAGCATCCGAACTGGTCGATGGGTGCCAAGATCACCATCGATTCAGCTTCAATGATGAACAAGGGCTTCGAGGTGATAGAGGCAAAGTGGTTGTTTAATGTAAAGGCATCTCAGATTGAAGCGGTGGTTCATCCTCAGTCGCTGATTCACTCCATGGTTCAGTTTCAAGATGGCTCCATCAAAGCTCAGTTGGGATTGCCCGATATGAAGTTGCCTATCCAATATGCGTTTGGATATCCGCAGAGATTACAAAACAACTATCCGCGTCTCGATTTCTTTACCCATCAGACGATGACTTTCGAAAAGCCTGATTTGGAGGTTTTCCGTAACTTGGCTTTTGCATATGCCGCTATGGACAAAGGAGGTAATATGCCATGCATTTTGAATGCAGCCAACGAGGTGGCGGTGGCTAAATTCCTGCATGAGGAACTAGGTTTCTTGCAGATGTCGGATGTGATTGAGGAGACGATGGCTTCGGTTCCTTTCATAGCCAAACCGACTTACGAAGATTATGTCAAAACAGATGATTTGGCCCGTCGTAAGGCTGTTGAAGCTTCATTAAAATATAAGTGATTTATAAATTCACCATTTAAATAGTATACGTGTGGATTTTGTTGTATCCACTATAAAATTATAAATATCTCTATATATGTCAACGTTGGTTGTTATCCTTCAATTTCTCTTGAGTCTGACCATTCTGGTTGTCTTTCATGAATTAGGTCATTTCTTGATGGCTAAACTATTCAAGGTGAGAGTTGAGAAATTTTATTTGTTCTTTAATCCGGGATTTACTCTGTTTAAACATAAATCGAAGAAGAGTGATACAGAATATGGTATCGGATGGTTGCCTTTGGGTGGTTATGTGAAGTTGGCGGGCATGATAGATGAGTCGCTCGACCAAGAACAGATGAAGAAGGATCCACAACCTTGGGAGTTTCGGACGAAACCAGCATGGCAACGCTTGTTGATCATGGTCATGGGTGTTGTCTTTAATTTCATCATGGCTCTGCTCATCTATACGATGATAGCGTTTCATTATGGTGATTCCTTTATTCCGTTGAAAAACATGAAGGAGGGAATGGCATTCAATGAATATGCACAGAGTATTGGTTTCCAAAATGGCGATATTCTTTTACGAGCTGATTCGGAAGAGTTGGTTCGGTTGGATGACAAGACGATTCACCTCATGCTAGAAGCCAAGACCGTTTGGGTGTTGCGTGATGGCAAAGAGGTGGCGATTAACATGCCAGAAGATTTTGCAGAGAAAATTATCGAAGGAAAGAAAATGTTTGTTGATATCGATTATCCGTTTGTGATAGATAGCGTCATGCCCGATTCTCGTGCCATGAGAGCAGGATTGATGAAGGGAGATCGCTTTGTCACTTATATCGATACCTCATGTCATGATTCTGTGAAAAAAGCAAATGTTTTCAGCATGATTTCCATGTTCGACAAGAGCAAAAACATCCCTATTCCTGTTACGGTGAGACGAAACGACACGCTGACTCAACTCTTGATTACGCCGGATGTAAAAGGTAAGATTGGTGTCGTAATGAAGGGACCCGGTGCTTTTTATGAATATAAATCAATTAAATATGGCTTGTTGGAGTCTGTTTCTGTGGGTGTGAAGAGAGGGTTTGGTAGACTGTTCAATTATGTGGGAGATATGAAATATGTCTTCTCTCCTGCAGGAGCCAAGAGTGTAGGCGGTTTTGTGACGATAGGAAGTTTGTTCCCATATCCGTTTAATGCTCGTATATTTTGGGAAATTACAGCCTTTTTATCGGTGATTTTGGCCTTTATGAATATTCTTCCTATCCCAGCGTTGGATGGAGGTCATGTGATGTTTTTAGCTTATGAGGTGATTACGAAGAAAAAGCCAAGTCAGAACGTGATGGTGAAGGCACAAATTATCGGTATGGCCATTTTGCTTGCTTTGGTGCTGTATGCCAATCTGAATGATGTCTTTCGGACTCTCTGATGAAGAGGAAGCTTGGTGATCAACCATCAGGAGGTGATGGCGACGATTCCACTGATAATCATATAAACATAGACGATTTTTCGTAGCGTATCAGCCGATATCTTGTCGAAGATTATTTTGCCTAGAATGCTTCCGAGAAGGACGCCCACAAGAGCGTATAACCAACTATAGCATACTGCGTGGGATAAGAATCCATGTTGCGCACGGAATAGAGTCATGGCTACATTGCCGATGAGGAAATAGGTCTGCGCCATGGCTAGATATTCCTCTTTCCCCTTTTCTGATGCTAAGAAATAGAGTACGGCAGGAGGACCTTGCATACCGAACAATCCACCCATCACACCACTAATGCTACCCATTGAGATTTGCAAGCGAAGAGTGGGTTTTACCTGTATATGTCCGTTGATAAAGAGGAAGTAGAACCCTATAAGAATAAGAATGATACCCAATAGTAGTTTCAAATGCGACTCCGATGCACTTGCCACATAACCAATTGCGAAGAAGGAGACAATCAGAAAGGTAATGGTGATGGGAATGAGGCGTTTCCAGTTTATATACTTGTAATGTGTGAATAAAATATAGACTGATTGGGTGGCTGATAGCATGCCTGAAAGTGTGGTCGCCTCACCATAGGAAGGCATGAGATAGGGAAGCATGCTCATGATGAATATGCCGAATCCAAAACCACAAACGCGCTGCACGAAACTGGCGCCAGTACAAAAAATAATAAGTAATATGATGATGGTTGTGTCCAATCGTTTTGCATGTTATGTTCAGTTCGCAAAATTAATGATTGTGGATGAAATAAAACCTCATTTTTTCTTTTGTTTTCAGAAAAAATAGTCTTACTTTTACCAACAAATTTAGCACTAATTGGAATAGACATGGAGAAGAATACAAAAAACGATACTTCTGTAATTAAGAATGTTGAGATGTTGATTCGTAATGTACAGTCTACTTACGATTGCTTGTCTTTTGATGCTAAGCGTATCAAACCATGTGTGGAGTTGTTGCAGTCCATGCCTATCTCGGAGACACCCAATGCTGCTGTGGCGACCAAGGATTTGGTGAATCGTTTGAAGGTGGCAGATGAGAAATTGGCCGAGGCAATGTGTCTGATCCAAGATGCCCTCTCTTCCGTTTCTATTGGAGGTAAGAATTATAAAGATTCTGTCAAGAAGGGTTAGTCTCTTTATCCTTATCTTTATCTTCGTCGACTTCTGCGTAGTCTAAATGCGCGGCTCTTTTCTGCCATAGTGATTTGGCGAAGGCTTGCATGTCTATCTGGTTGTCTAACTCATCCGTTATTTCAAGTCCGAGGATTGTCTCAATCACATCTTCCAATGTGATGATACCGTCCATTCCTCCGTATTCGTCGATAACGAGAGCAATTTGCTCTTTGCGAGCCACCATTAGATCGTAGAATTTCGTGATGGAGGTGTTTTCGTAGCATACCATGATGTCACGTTTGATCTCCTTCAACTTGATTTTGTCCTCTCTTTGTGCAAGATGAAACAGAATATCTGTCTTCAACACGAATCCTGTGATGTCGTCGAAATCGTTTGTGTAGATAGGAATTCTGGAGTAGGTGAGGAACTTCTTGTCTTGGAAGAACTCTGCCAGTGTCATATCCTCTTGTGCTGCCAGTACGACGGTGCGGGGAGTCATGATGGAGTGAACCTTCACCTTTTCCATCTTCACGAGGTTGTTGATGATGATACTTTCGTTCTTTTTGAAGACACCCTCTCGCTCGCCTATGTTAGTAAGGGCTGCTACCTCTTCACGGCTAACGGTTTGCGCCTGTTTGCGAGTGAATAGGTGAGTGAGAAAACGCGACATTACTACTAATGGATAGCATAGGTAGTAGATGCCTCGTATAATATAGCCTGCAGGAATGCATAGTTCTCTCCAATAAGAAGAACCTATAGTCTTGGGTATAATCTCGGAACAGATAAGTACCAAGATGGTCAGAACAGCAGAACAAACACCGAAATAGGCGTTGCCGAATACTTCCATGGTTTGTGCACCGACGGCGGCAGCACCAGCTGTGTTGGCAATGGTGTTGAGGGAGAGTATGGCGGCAATGGCTTTCTCAATGTTGGTTTTCAAATCTTTTAAATTTGCAACACCTTTTTGATCCTGTGGCAATGACTCAATATAGGAGCTTGTCGTCGAATAGAGGGTCGCCTCCAACAACGAACATAGAAAGGAAATCCCTAATGTGGCGATTAACGCTATGATAAGTAGTGTCATGTCTGTAAAAATTTTGATATGAGTTTTACTGCATGAAGGTGTGACATTTACACTGCTGCGAATGGCGGTGCATGGAGTCAGTCTTATCCTCTTCGCATTAACTAAAAAAGCGACCAAGTTTCCTCGGTCGCTTCTGTGAGCCAGTTGGGGCTCGAACCCAAGACCCCATCCTTAAAAGGGATGTGCTCTACCTGCTGAGCTACTAGCTCTCCCTTGATTGCTTTATTTCTCAAAAGCGTTGCAAAGGTATGCAATATTTCGATACAATCAAAACTTTTCGGATTAAAATTGTGAAATTTTTTTATCTTTGCATTGTGGTTAAAAAATAACAATGGTCAGTTTAATCGAATTATTCAAGATTTTCTTTCAGATAGGCCTCTTCACATTGGGGGGTGGCTATGCGATGCTTGCCATGGTGGAGATTGCCATTGTGGACAAGCATAAGTATATGTCGAAAGAGGAATTTTGGGATTTGATTGCTGTGGTTCAGTCACTTCCGGGTGTCTTTGCTATCAATACGGCTTTGTATGTTGGTTACAAACTCCGTGGGAAAAGTGGTGCCTTCTGGTCTTCTTTGGGTGCTGCTCTGCCATCGTTTATCATTATCTTGCTGGTTGCCATCTTCTTTTCGGAGATAAAGGACAATGAGATTGTAGAACGCCTCTTCAAGGGTATCCGTCCTTGTGTGGTGGCACTGATTTTGGCACCTGCCGTTCGTTTGATTAAACAGAATGGCATGGGGTGGAGAAAGATATGGATCCCATTGCTCTCCGCTTTTTTGATTTGGCAGTTTAAAATCTCTCCGATCTTGGTGATCCTAGTTGTCTCGGTTGGCGCTTTGTTGTATGGCATCTATATGTATCGTAAAATGAATAAAGTGTAACGTATGGTTTACCTTCAGCTGTTATATGTCTTCTTCAAAATCGGACTTCTGGGGTTCGGTGGTGGATATGCCATGCTTTCACTGATTCAGTTTGAGGTGGTGGACCATTTTAATTGGATGACCATCACGGAGTTTTCCGATATGCTGGCTATTTCGCAGATGACTCCCGGACCCGTCTCCATCAATACTGCTACCTATGTGGGTTACTCCGTAGCAGGTGTTCCGGGTGCTATTGTGGCAACCGTTTCGCTCTGTTTGCCATCCGTTTTTTTGATGTATCTAGTGATTCGATTTTTATTTAAAAATAAGGATAACCGTTATGTACAGTACATCATGTCAGGCTTACGTCCCGTGTTGGGTGGATTGATTTTGGCGGCTGCCTTGATGTTGATGAATAAAGAGAACTTCTCTGATTTTGGATTGGGAGAACATAATTTGTCGGTAATTATCTTTGTTGTCTCTTTTGTGGCATTGCATTTCTTTAAAGTCAACCCAATGTGGCTGATCGCCGGTTCAGCTCTTCTTGGCGTTTTGTTTATGTGATATGCTTTGGGGAATTATCCTCCGCCAATGTGACAATTAATCAAATAAATACATTTCTAAAGTTATATAAGGAAAAATGGATAAATTAGTTAGAATGGCGAGTGGAATTATTCTTCTGTTTGGAATAATCTCATGCGGAGAAAAAGAGGTGGATGGTGAATATGCGTTGGGAATTGTTAATTACACTATTGTTAATGGAACAAAACATAAGTGTGTAATCGAGTCATATCCAATTCATAACACAACGGGGTTGATTCGTGAAGAAATTGTCGGCGGAGACAGTATTGTATATCATAGGAATGGGGAGGGTTCTTATTCAACCATGTATGATTTGTATAATGATAAAGTGGTATATCTGGTATTCGATGACTCTGTTAAATACGATTGTTTATTAAACAAGGATCATGAGATGATAGCTCTTGATAGAAATTACAAATTGAATGTGATTTCAGAATATCCTAACTATCATTATGAATTTCGTTACGTCATCACCGAAGAAGACTACGAATATGCCAAGTTGCATCCGTATAAGGAAGAGTAATTTTATATAAAAAATGGATAAATTAAAATTTTGTTTTATCACATGCTTTTTCACTCTTTTGCTATTTTCATGTGGAAAAGAAGACGTCGATAATGTGACAGTTGGAGACTACACATTTGTTATTACAAATGGCACTTCGAAGAAAT
This sequence comes from uncultured Bacteroidales bacterium, assembly GCA_902784425.1. Lineage (GTDB taxonomy): Bacteria > Bacteroidota > Bacteroidia > Bacteroidales > Paludibacteraceae > UBA1181. The sequence continues at coordinate 12,197 of CACZUS010000057.1, read as the reverse complement.
TAGACATTGTGTATCAACATATTTTGAAAAGTGAAGATGACCCGAACACAGAAACTTTCACGCTTTATCCTTCGGATAGTATTGTCCGAATAGGGGAAACTCACGGTATTGCGGGTGAGATTGAACCCTTTTGGTATGGACGTGTTTTCCTTGTGTTTGAAGACACATTAACATGTTTGTGCAAACCTAATTTGGAACATCTTTGCATGATAGATCGTCCTCAATGTTATACAAAGGAGGAAAAAGCGCCTGACGTATATGTATGCCGTTACGTCATCACCGAAGAAGACTACGAATATGCTAAGTTGCATCCGTATAAGGAAGAATGATGTGTAAAAGAATGAACAGAAGTTGCTCCCTTCTGTTTTGAAACACAGATTTTTATCACTCTGCAAAACTGCCTGATTTTGTTAAAATATTAAAAAAAATCATATGTGTGCTGTGGTATGCAATAATTATTTGTAATTTTGCAATACTATTGCACTTTGTTCAACGTTTTTCTTGAAAAATACCTTAAAATAAGAATCTTAGTTGATGATGTTGTGGATTAACTATTTTTAATTTGATATATTATGTTTAATTTGAAGTGTTGTTCTATTGTTGGGTTCCTAAGCAGTGTTATGTGTATCAGTTCGTTTGCGCAAGATAATTTAGCATTCGAAAAGGAGCAATATCAAAAGGCATTGTGGATGACGACGCGATTTTATGGAGCCCAAAGAATGGGCGAAGGTGTGAATTGGCTTGTTGCAACGCATGAGCCGAAAGATGTAAGTGAAGATGTCCAATTCGACAGCAGTAAATTCGTGAAGGGAAAATCCTTCTTAAAGGATGCTGATGGTGATTATGACTTGACTGGTGGTTGGTTCGATTGTGGCGACTATGTTCTCTTTGGGCAGACTTTCTACTACTCTGTTTATATGTTGTTGCTTGGCTATACGGCATTCCCAGAGGGATATCCTGATTTCTATTCGGAAGATTATCATGGTTACATTGATTCTGATGATTACACATGGGAGGGAAAACAGGGTAAGCCTGATGGTATTCCTGATGTGCTGAATGAGGTGAAATATGCGACGGATTTCATGCTGAAAGCCGTGCGTGACAACCAGACGTTCTACTACCAAAAAGGTGATGGTTATTGGGATCATAAGGTTTGGTGCACCTCAACCGTCAGATCGGGTGTTCCAACCAGCATTGGTGGCGAGGCTGACGGTCCTCGTCTGATTATGAAGGCAACGGGCAAGGCTACTGCCATGGCATCTCAGGCTAGTGCGGCTCTCGCTACTATGGCGCGTGTCTATGCTCAATATGATGCCGATTATGCGGCTGCATGTTTGGAGAAGGCAAAGGTGGCTTGCGAATTTGTTGAGAACACAGAGAAAGGTACTTTGTGGGGTGAACCGCTGCAGGTGGATGGAAAGGATCAATATTTCTATCATGTAGGCGATCGCTATGTTCATGATATGGTCACCATGTATGTGGAACTCTATAAAACGACGAATGATCCGATATACTTGGAAAAAGCGGAGCATAATTGTTCTTGGATGGATGATGCCAATCAGTATAACTACAACTATACGCTTTGTTATGACCATCGGGAGGACTTGGCTGTCTATGCGATTGCTTCATTAGGAGATGAGTCTGCTTACGGACAGAAAGCTCTCGGTATCTTGGAATTCTATGTTAACTCCATGTATAAACCTCTCTCTGGCTATTTGTTGAACAAACAGACTGATGATTGGGGAAAACTGCGTCATACGGCTAGCCAAGCCTTTGTATACGCATTGTACGATAAATTGACGGGGGCAGAGACAATCAATCCATACACGGCCACCAGTATCGAATACATCATGGGAAGCAACAGAGAGAAACGATCCTTTATTGTAGGTTTTGGCGACAAATATCCTGCTAAACCTCATCATAGAAATGTATATAGAACGGATATCAGAAAGTTAGCTCTCGAGAAAGATAAGTTGCCTAACATCGACAACAACTATAAATTCGCTCAATTGGGTTATTTGGTTGGTGGATCATTGGATAATGGCGAGTATACGGAGAACATTGAGTCGTGGGAGGTTGCTGAGGGTGGCATCGACTACAACGCTGGTTTGGTGGGTGCCTTAGGTTACATCAACTCAAAAGTGAACCCTGTATCAATGAATCCATCTTCTGTCGAGACTGTCACTGAGATAAATGAGTGCACGATTAGTCCCAATCCAGCTCGCGACCACTTGAATGTCTATTTCAAGGGTCAGTCTGCAGAGAAGGTGACTATCGAGGTAATTGATGCGATAGGTAGAGTCTATATGTGTGAAACTGTTGCAGGTAAAAACAAGCATACGATGAATGTCGAGGGACTCAACAAGGGTATTTACTTAGTTCGTATTATTTCGGGTGAAGAGACAATGACAAAACGCATTATCAAGGAATGATGGGTGACTAGATTATAGAACCCACCTATATTTTGGATGATCTATAGCGAGGGGGCATCAAGATCGAATCTTGATGCCCCCTCGATTATTGGTTGGATTTCTATCCTTTTAGAATTGTACCGAAAGCAGTATCTCGTGTGTGTTGGAAGGCAAATTGTTGTATTTGCCTAAGTTGAGGTTGTAGGTGTAACCCACACGAAACATATCATTCCACTCGATTCCTAAGGTGAATGCCATCATCGACATCTCCGTTGGGTTGGACAAGTCTGGCTTCCAAGTGACACCGCCCCAGATAAAGCGGTTGTAGAATGCCATGGCGTTGATCTCCAATGCGTTGACCTTCTTTTTGTGCATGAAGGCGAGGGCAGGTGCTACGTCGAAGTGCTCTGAAACAGGGATGAATCCACGTCCGTATACATAGAAGTGACGACCTGCTTTGAAGGTGGTGGAACTATCGTTTAGCAAGTGTGTGCAAGATGCACCCACCATCCAATGCTTGGAGGTGAACTCGAAACCGAAGTTCAGATCGGGTTTCACCTCAGTGGTCTTCTCTTGTACGTAGGTGTCTGGGTCGGAGTATTCCGTCTCGTCGCGCAAGATATTGTCTTGTGGGTTGAAGTAACCGAAGTTAACACCACCGGAGAGTCCCAGTGAGAGGATATATTTCTCTGTGATATCCAAGTGATAGGAGTAAACAGCTTGCACGTTGGTGGTGCTGTGTCCGATACCTAGATGGTCGTGAAAGAGGGTGATACCTGCGCTGGATTTGAATCTTTCGCTATAGGCGGTGAAGTTCATCAGACCCACCTTAGGTCCGTTGTCAACCCCCATCCATTGAAATCTGCCCAATACGAATAAATCAAACTTCTCATTGTTACCTGTTCCTGCTGGGTTCACATTGATACGGGAGAACAACTGTTGGGAAAGCAACAAGTCTTGTTGGGCTTGTGCAGTGTTGAGGCACAATAGTGCGCCACACAACACGGCTATTAATTTGAAAACGATCTTATTTTTCATTGTTCTAATCATACTCTAATCAAATCTTAATTCAACTTGTAAATTTCCACACGGCGGTTCTTTTGATGATCCTCTTCCGTTTTGGCATTTTTGATAATTGGATGATGCTCACCATCTGCGCGCATTTGCAAGCGCTCTGGCTTAATTCCTCTTAACAATAGGTTAAAGTAGACCCACTCAGCTCTTTTCTGTGAAAGAGCGTCGTTGTACTCGATGGTTCCACGCTCGTCTGTGTGACCCACCAATAGGAATTTACTGTCTGGATAAGCATTGATGAAATCCAATACAATTTCCAAATCTTCTTTGTAGGTACCATTCGGTATACCCTTGTCAAATTCGAAATAGAAGATACGCATCTCGTGTGTTCCAAGCACGTTCTTAGAGATCTTAATCACTGTGTCTGGATGCTCTTCCAACTTCTGATTCACATTGCTTGCCGGTTCGATGAAGTCGGTCGATGAAAAGACTACTGGTTGACTCAATGCCTTTTCAATCTTACGGTTTATCTCCTCCTTCTTCTCCTCTGCTGGTGCAACCACCTTTTCTGGTTGCTCAGCTACGGATGATTTAGCAGGCTCTTGATTGTTCTGTGCAATCTCCTTGTTTGCTGGTGTCGTAGCGGATGATACGCCATCGACTTCCTTTGCAAGGGTACTGTCCTGCTTTGGCTGAACAGGTTCTGTTACAACGGGAACTTCCACCTTTTTCGTCTCTAGTACCAGCAACTCCGGTTTCTTGTCTTTCTTAGGATCGAGTGTGTAGATGTTGTATTTCCCACTGTCGGGTACTGCATTGCCCACCTTGCGGTTGGATGCGAAAGTGAGGTTGCCATCTTCTGTTACGAATGGATAGTTTTCGTCACTCTCTGAATTGACATTCGTACCCATTCTTTGTGGATTTCCCCACACATTGTCTGCTAGTTTCTCCACTTTCCAGATGTCGAGTCCCTTCTTGCTTCTCAAATTGGAAGCGAAGTACATCACTGTCTCATCCTCGTTCAATGCTGGATTGAGAATGACGATGGAATCCTCTGGCATGTAGCGCCAGTTGGCATAGGCCAAGACGGAACCTCTGTACTTGTCGCGTTTCACATTGAAACCTGGTATTTCGATGTATTTATCTTCTACCCACTGACCGTTCTTCTTCTGTTTGGCAGTGAAGAGTTTGCCGCATTGTGTGTAGTAGAGCGAACCGCTCTTGGAACCGTATGATACCTGACCATCTCTGACGATCTTCTTCAAATCATCTGTGTAGGTGAGGTTCTGAATTTGACCATACTCATCGATGTCGGCAATGAATGTGCTATCGTTTCTGACGAGTAGCACCTTGCCATCCTTGTATTTAGAGATCAGTTCCTTTTCACTCACGTTTTTCGTGCCAGTGAAATTGGTCGTTTGGTGGCAATATCCCTCCAAGGAATTGATAATTGCTCCTATGGCAAATAGGGTGAATAATAACTTTTTCATTATTGTAATCCCTCCTTAATTATTTTCTGAATATTTCAATTGTACCTTTCACCACTCGTCCGTCTCTCAACGTCAAAACGTAGATGTAGACGCCTGGATCGGCAAGCACGCCTTTGTAGTATCCGTCCCAACCGTTGCTGGAGTTACATACGATGTCTCCGTAGCGGTTGTAGATGATCACTGTATAGCCTGGCATGAAATCATCGTTCTCACCATCTACAGTGTATGGAGTGAAGACGGTTGGTATCACGATGTTGTCTATCAAAGCAACTTTTATGGTGTTACTTTCGATTTGTGAACAAGCTCCGTTATTTGCCACTACTTGATAGGTGATATCTTGGTTTGGCATATCGGCAAAATTCAATTCATCACTGATTGTCATCAAATGTTTGTCGCCTTCTGCATCGATATAGTACCATGAGTATGGACCTCTGACTACGGAAGAGGTATCGACCAATAGGTTGATGTCTGAACCATATTCAAATACCTTGTTGGTAGATGATAATTGGATGGTTGCAGGTTTGGACACTGTGATGTTGATGGAGTCTTTTTCTGAATCAGGACATACATTGTCTGAGATATAAACCCATACATCCGTGTCGGCCTGAGGCTTGAAGGTACGTTCGTTCTCGGTGGTCTTCTTTCCGTCCCACCAGATGTAAGATTCAGCTTTGCCTGAGAGGGCTTCTGCGGTAACTGTGACGGAGTCAGCTCCTTCCTGACAGATGTCATCCTTGTCTGTACTGATAGTGACAGAGAGTGGCTGACGTACTTGGTACGCAATCTCTTTTGTCACGGATGGACATTTGTTGAAGATAGACTGAACGGTTGCCGTACGTGTGCCATTCTCTTTTGGTGTCACATGGAGAGTGTCTGCTGATGTGCTGTCATCCCATGCGATAAGACCCAATTCTTGGTTTGAGAGGATAGAGAGAGTGATACCGTTGCTGTCGCTTGCGCATATCACCTCTTTGTCTAATGCCAATTCAAAGTCGATTGGTTCGTCAATCGTCAACTGTATAGAGTCAGTCTTAGTCTTACACAAACCATAGCGAGATTCCAAACGAACGGAGTAGCGTTCTGTTGTGACTTGAACGGTAATGAAACTGTCGGTCATTCCGTTGCTCCAAATGTATTTGCCATCCTCGCCTGTGAGTTGAGTGGCAGTTAATGTCACCTCATCGTTGCGACATACGGTATCTTTGCTTGATTGTAGAGTAAAGGTTGGATCTACTTCCACGAAGAGTGTTCCTTCGTATGTTAAAGCAACGGTGTCGCCTTTCTGAAGAGAGGCTTTGACACTCATGTTAGGTTTTGCCTTGAGTGTGATGGAGTCTGCTCCGTCGAAATCAAGTCGCTTGTAGTCTTCATCGTCCGCAAGTTTAGACCACCATACCAATTGGTAACCTTCGGCGATGGTTCCGATCTTCTCTTTGTTGATAGAGTAGGTCACCTTTTTCTTTGTAGAACAGATGGAGTCTGGCCATTGATTAGGAATCAATTTGTTCAATCTCAATGAAAGGAGATTGGTGATTTTGTTGCTTCCACAATCGGAAGTGCCGTCCTTCATAAATTGTTTAGCATCTTCTTCTGAATTAGCTATGAGAGCTCTGAAGTAGACATCCGAGCGGAAGTTGTTGGCATTGATGACCACTGCAGTGTCTGTTGTCGGACCAACTAAGGTAGTCCACTTGATAGAGTCGGTGGATGACTGATAAACATACACGTGAGTGAAGTTGTCCACGCCCTCTGCAGTGATGTATAGACTTACGCTATCGCTAACCAACGGAATGTCTGTATCCGAAGTGTTTTGATAGTGCAATTTCTGATCTGGTCCACAGTTGCCATTGCCCACGAAGAAGGTTCTGGTCACTTTGACGCCGCTTCCATCTTTGCTGGTTGCTGTGATGGCGATGAATCCATCTTGTGTCACGTTGTGAGTGACTAGGACACCATCGCTGGTGACGTGTGCGATGACCTCATTGTCGACCGACCAATCAATTTCTTTCAAGGTTGCATCAGCAGGTGTAAAGTTGACGCTGAGCGGAATAGAGTCGTTGTGCGTCATGCAGGCACAACCAAGGATATCCATCGATCCGATCTTTACAGGATCTTTGATGTATAGATAGATGGTAGTGTCTTTTGTTAGATGGTAAGAACCATTGTAACCCTCATCGTAGTGTAGGAAGTAAGCGTAGTCGCCCTCCTCGCAGAATATCTCCACTTTACCATCTTGATCAGTATATGTGGTGTTGTAGAATTGACCCTCTTTGGTTACTTCCAACATGAGGTTGTCGGCAGGCTTTCTGCTTGTCTCATACATAACAATGTATTTCACATCATACATCTTGGTACCCGAAATGATTTCGAAGTTCAGATCATAATCTTTAACGATAAAGTCTCTGACGATATCCAAGATTCTGAGTTGGTAACGACCGGGAACAAGGTGGTCGATGAGTTTACCATCTGAATTGGTTCTTAATCCAGCGTGAGAGTCGCTGTCATAGTCGGTTGATGTGAGTAGTTCACCATTCTCATCATATTTATAGATGTTTCCGAACACACCTGTTACCAAATCGAGGTTAGCATCTTTGATGGTGATGGTCACCGAACGCTTAACCGGTACCACGATATAGATGGTGGTGTCTGGACTAAGAGAGGTGGTTACGTTAAAGTCGAGTTGGAATGTTCCGTCATAGAGATAATCTTTCAGAACATATTCGATGTAATAGTCGTTTGTCTCGCAAATGGTTGGTTCGTCGAAGACCCAAACGTTATTGTTGCCGTTGTATTCTTCAAGTAGGTGAGAGACGGTCTTAGCGTAAGGTCTATCCTCACTTGTGTAAATATCCATATTCATGATTTGTGGATAGACGAGTTTTCCATCATGTAGGAATTGGAATTTTACTTTTTGTGTAAGAAGTGATTTCGGATGGAAATAGAGCGTGGTGTCGTTAGTGAGTGTGATGCTTTGTGTGTCTTCAAAGGCGATGAACGTATAATCGCCTGTGATATGACGACCTGTATAGAATCCTAAGCTGTCGGTCACCAGTTTTGATGTATATCCGAATTGGACCATCTCGACGTATTGTCTTGATTCAAAATTGGCACCATTGTTATCTTGCATCACAATGTTGATTGTGTAGAAAGGCTGTAGCGTGATTTTGTTGTGTATCGCTGTGTCATTTGCTCGTATCGTATAGTCTTTGATAAAACTACGGTGGTAGTCTTTTTCGTCCATGTATAACGAATAGCCAAAATTACCGCGAGGTAGAAGGATTGGCTTGCTGTAGTTGAAAACTTCAACTCCGCTCTCTTCTTTCATTTTCTCTCCATAGCAGGAGAAGGTGCGACTTTCATCACCAGTGAACCAGTTGAGGATTTCGAATACAGAGACTGGGTTGAATTTCTTATCACCTAAGTAAAAATCGAAATAGACTTTGGTGAAGTCACTAATATGCATGTATACGGTGGTGTCACTTACAACTTGTATGTTTTTAAGTGTATCATTGACAACGGCAATATCGTAGCTTCCTAAAGCTACATACCAAATAGCCTTACCATCTCCGTCGGTGAATTGGTAGGTTGATTCTTGTGAATGATCATTGGATAATAGTAGGTTGGCAAGTGCATTCTCGATTGGTGTTTCGGTTCCATCATCAGATAGTACCACTACAGTCAACTCGAATGGAGTGGCTTCTGAGATAGAGTCTGATGTTGGCAATTTGAATGTCTCTTCTTGACCTCCACCATGAGATGTGTCGGGTAGGGTAGGTAAGACGAGGTAGACAATGTTGTCGGTAAGAGGATCATTGTCATCGACCTCAAAGGTGTCTGTGATCGTACCATAATCTTGTGTCTCCACGGAGCAGCTGTAGGTTCCAGCCGGACAGGATACGTATGACTCCGTAGTGTTATATAAGAAATAGCCGTGAGAGATGGTGTGACTGTGTGCATCCACAGAACCGAACCGATAGATACTGTCCGGAGCAATGTGCGTCACCATGATGTCTTTAGCAAAAATGGTGAGGTTTTCTTTCTTGTCATTGATAAAACAGAAATGAGTTTGATGTGTAATCTCTCCACTGGTAACCTCAACGGCGGTGTTGATGTTTTCATCTTTTACTTGCTGGTAGCCTGTGCCTTTGAAAGTGGAGTATTTGTAGTTTCCTTCAGGAACAAGGAATTCGGTGTTTCCTGCCTCGTCCGACATCTTTTCGCTGACCAGTGTTTCTGTGCCATCGTCGGTCACTGTGTAGATGGTCGCTTTTTTGTTGACTAGTGGTTTGCCTTCATCGTCTTTGAAACTGATGGTCCATAATCTGTAATCGAGATTGATCCATGAGTAATCACCATCTTTTACGGAGAATGTGCCCTGACTTAAATCGCCGAATTTGAACGAGTAGCTGTAGTCGCCAGCAGGTATGAATGGATCAACCAAACGACCACTCGCATCGGTGGTGTACGTTTTGTAAAGCGTGCCATTTTGCGAGATTTCTATTTGAAGATCGGTGACAGGTTTGTTCTGTGCATCCGATATCTCAAAAATTAGAACGCCTTCTGAATGTGCATTTATCCAAATGCATAAGAATCCTAATAACGAAAGGAGTCGTAATTTGAGTCTTGTCATGAAATTAAATCAAATAAAAGTGTTTTCCGAAAATGTAATATGGTGGGCTCTGAAAAAGAACCCACCGTATGTTTATGAATGTACGAAGTCAAATGTTTTTGTTATTTTGATTTTGATTGAACGTAGTGTACTCTTACCACACCTTTAGGATCGTAGCTTGCACCAAGATCAAGATTCAAATCATACATGGTATATATATCGTCATCTTCGATATGAATTTTAGCTACTTTTGGAGTTGCCCAGTAAACCTTTTTTCCATCAGCTATATGATATGAATTGCTTGATTCGTAATGATATTTGTATTCTTTATCATCACTAGTGAGTTCTCTAATGTCAATGCTCCAGTCGCTGTCATTCAAAAGATTGTAATCAACGCCATAAGTCACTGGATCACCTGATTTCGTCATTGTGAATTCAACACCTACCCAACCTGAGCAAATTAATTTTAGTTTTGTCTTAGGATATCCAGAACATTCTGCGCGATCAATCGTATAGCTTTTGCCATCGATTATGATTGAATTGGTATAGATGTCCTGATCATCACCCTCGCCGTCACCCTCAAATGTGCAACTTGTCATGAATGGAATGATTAACAAACATGACAATAAAAATTGTAAAGCCTTTTTTGTATTCATACTGCTAAATTATTAAGTGTTAATATTATTTTTTTAATAAAGAACTATCTCCGTAACTTAGAAAACGAAAATCGTTGTTCATGGCATACTCATATATGCGTTTCCAATCATCGCCCACGAATGCCGAGATGAGCAGTAGCAGTGTGCTTTGCGGTTGGTGAAAATTGGTGATGATAGCCTTGACGAGGTGAAACTGGTATCCCGGCACGATGATAATCTGTGTGTTGGCCGAGATGGTCTCCAAGTGGTTGTGCTCCATATATCGTAGGATGCTGTCGAGCGATTCCTCTGTAGTGAGGTGATACGCTTTTTCGTAAGGCATCCATTGTGTCACCGTTAACTCCCGTTCCTCTAATTGGTTGTTCTCTGCCAACTGACAGCCAATGTAATAGAGACTCTCCAAGGTGCGTACGGAGGTGGTTCCGACGGCCACTACCTGACCTGCTTTCCGAATCTTCTCGATCACCGACCGACGTACGCAGATCCATTCGGAGTGCATCTGATGTCCGCCAATCGTCTCTGACTTGACAGGCTGGAACGTACCTGCTCCCACGTGTAGTGTCACCTCTTCGCAGTCGATACCCTTTTTGTGTAGGGAGTCGAATACTTCAGGTGTGAAGTGAAGACCTGCCGTAGGTGCGGCCACCGAGCCTTTGATTTTGGAGTAGACGGTTTGGTAGGTCACCTTGTCTCGCTCCACTGTTTCCCGATGCAGATAGGGTGGTATGGGTAATACTCCGAATGCATCGAGGATAGAGGCGAAGTTGATGTTTTCGTCCTCCCAGAAGAAACGTACGTAATAGGTGTTTCCCACCGATTCTCCTCGTTCAGCTTTGAAAATGATCTCTTTGCCATCCACCACCACTCGCTTCTCTAAGATAATATCCTGTTTCCACTTACTGGCATTGCCAATCATACATTTCCACGTACATTCGTGGTTTGTTTGAAAGGTCAGCACATAATCGTGTGGCTGGATGGGCTCTAAACAAAAGACCTCGATATGTGCACCTGTCTCTTTTTGAAACAGAAGACGAGCTTGAATCACCTTTGTGTTGTTGCATATCAACAAATCACCCTCACTTAATTGCTCTGCCAAGTTCTTGAAAACGGTATGCGTAATGTTTGCCTTATCGTAGAGCAACAACTTTGACTCGTCTCTTTTCTCTATTGGGAATTTCGCTATTCGCTCATCTGGAAGCTCGTAGGTGAAATCCTCAATGGCAATATCCTGTGGTCTTTGCATGTTGTTAATCCTTAATTACATTGCAAAGATATAAAAAAGAATCTGAATCATTGCGCAATTATAGATGGAAGCGTGTTTTTTATATGCGAAATATAGATTTTATTGTTTGAAGAAGGGCGAATAGCAATTCGCCCGTACGGTAGGGGCGAATTGCCATTCGCCCCATTGCATATTATGAATGTGATATATAACATTCATTGTTGTCATTACAATTTTTCAATTTCCTCTTGAGACAAATCCGTGATTTCCATGATGACTTCAATCGGTGTTTGTGCATCTTTCATTTTTCTTGCAATTTGGAGAGCTTTTTCTCGCATGCCTTGTTTAATGCCTTGTTGGAGACCTTGTTCCTTGCCTTCTTCGACACCCTCGTCATGACAAGTTTTCATGGTCAGGCGATTGATGCGATAACGGTCCAGACTATCTTCATACATGCGCATCTCCTCCTTGGAAAAGGTGGCAATGTCGGCTAGCTCCTCCATCTGTTTAAAGACAGGCTTGTCCTCCTTGAATGGAAATGATTTGAATCTGTTCATATTCGCTAATATATATAACCACTTATCAATATCTCTCTTACAATCTTCTTCCGCACAACTCCTGTAGGTCGGCAGTTCGAGGAAATACATCGTCATACGGTCGTAAAACACCTTGTTCGTCAGCACATCCGTCAGCATCACCTTCCGCTGCGGAGCATTCCGCTCTTCACTTTCCAAATGAAAATTGAGCAGATAGATGCAATAGACTGGCGCCAAACTATAGTTCCATTCGCCTCTG
>CACZUS010000056.1 GCA_902784425.1 uncultured Bacteroidales bacterium | reverse complement strand
TTGGCCTATCGGCAGCATCAAAAGCACCCAGACCAGCCAGGTCACTTTTCTAATTTTACTTCTCATTTTTTTTTGTTAATATTTAATGTTTAATTTCCATTTCGTAGTTTGTTATCTTCCTTTTCTCACCATATCAGCATCAAAGTCAACAACTTATAAATCACCTCGCTACCCCTGTGCCCGACATACCATAAAAAAGTAAAAATATCGAAAATTCGGCGCAAAATTAATATATTTTTTACAACATTTAACTAAAAATAATGATAAAATTTTAGCAAACTAATTTTATTGTCAAATGTCAATATATTGAACCTATAGACCTAAGGCAACTTTTTTCCCTGTTTTTCATCTTCCCGTTTTTGATAGGAATAATATTCAATTGAAAAAAAATAAGTACTTTTGCACCAAATTAAATAATATGACGCTTTCCATCTGTATACCTATTTATAATTATAATGTAACAAGACTGATTCATGAATTGTCTACTCAGGCTTCTCAACTCTCTTGTCCCTACGAAATCATTCTGATGGAGGATGGCTCTCAATCCTTCTTGTCTGATAACGCGCTACTTGCAGAGCTCCCTCATGTTCAGCATATCGAATTACCTTATAATATAGGTCGCTCCGCCATTCGCAACAAATTGGCCGACACTGCACAGTATGAATTTCTTCTGTTCATGGACTGCGACACGCTACCCCTTTCATCCCATTTCATCCAAAACTATCTGACAGCTGCTCAGAGTTCGAATGCCGATGTGATCTTGGGTGGATGTCACTATTTAAAAGAGAGACCCGACACTGCACATCTGCTTCGCTGGCTGTATGGAATCCAACGAGAAATGGGAAATGCCACAGAAAGAAATCGTCATCCTTTTCGGTCCTTTACCGCATTCAACCTCCTAATCAAAAAAAGCGTCTTTGAAAAAGTTCGATTCGACGAGTCCTTAAAAGAATATGGACACGAAGATACCCTCTTCGGATGGGAACTGGAAAAAGCTCATTTCCACTTGTTGCACATCGACAACCCTGCTATTCATCAGATCGACGAAGAAGAGAACGACAACTTCTTACAAAAGACCAACTCCTCTCTGAAAAACCTTTGGGTTGTTTATCAAAAAATTGAGGATAAAGATGATTTTCGAAAAGATATTAAGATACTGAAATATCAAGAGTTCCTTCGAAAAACAAGATTATTACGACCTACTTCAGTTCTTTTATCTCTTTTTTCAAAACTTTTCAGACGAAACTTAACCTCCAGTCACCCACAAATGTTTATATTTGACCTCTATAAATTAGAGGTGCTTTGTCGGGCGTCTCTTAACAAAATATAGTTTTCAAATGAGAAAATTTCAAAAACATATACTCTCCACTCTCCTCCTATTGAGTTGTGCATTCATCAACAGCACTGCCCAAATCAGTCATGGTGGATTTCCTCTGCCCGAGCAACTTCAAGGCAGTAGTCTGCGTTATGGAATAAGCAATGAATGGGAAGAGATGCCTGCATTCAGCATGGACCTTTTGGAGAAAGAGAGTTCCACCCCCAAAGGCGGCATACGATTCGCATACGGATTCAAGGTCGATCTGACCCCCGACAATAGCGGATCCATCACCTACTTGCCCGACGGAACTAAGGTATGGAGAGTGAGAATACACTCCGAGAACGCTCTCAGTCTAAATCTGATCTTTGACAAGTACCATCTCGCCGATGGTGCACAACTATTCATATACACCCCCGACAAACATCAGATACTGGGTGCATTCACCAGCGAAAACAATCATAACAGCGGCATCTTAGCAACCGCCGTCCTCGATGGTGACAGTATCATCGTCGAATACATCGAGCCTAAAGGATGTTCGGGTGAAATATCCATTGGGAAAGTGAACCATGGATTTAAAGACATTCGCAAACTACCCGCTTTCGGTATCTCCGAGACCTGTGAGGTGGATGTCAATTGCACCAAAGATGCAGAAGAACGATCCAAAAGAAGCGTTGCCTTGATCGTAATCGACGGAGAAACACTTTGTAGCGGTTCTCTAATCAATAACACCGCCAACGACGGAACCCCGTATCTACTCTCTGCCGCCCACTGCATCGCTTTCGACAACAGAAAAACAGCCAACGAGATGGCCGCTAGTAGCGTGTTTTATTTCAACTATGAAGCACCCCATTGTTTCGACAAGATTCAGGGTAGTCTGGAGATGAGTCTCTCGGGAGCCTCTGTCGTGAAGATCCAAGAGAAAACAGACCTGCTACTTCTGCTTTTAGACGAAAACCCTCCAGCCGACTATAACACCTATTATGCTGGTTGGAACACATCCTCCACAACAGATGGTAAGGTATATACCATTCATCATCCAGAAGGCGATGTGAAGAAAATAAGCAAATCCTTGGGATCTCCTACTATCGGCACTTTTGAATGTTGTTCGGATAATGTTGTCTTCTCATCCAACTCGCATTGGGATGTCAGCGGATGGGAATATGGCATAACAGAAGGTGGATCCTCTGGTGCACCACTATTCAATCAACAACACCAGATCATCGGAGCATTATCAGGTGGATACGAACCATCTGGCTGCGGAATCACAAGTCACGACTTCTTCTACAGCATCAGTAAAGTATGGAATGGAAGAACCGTCTCCACTTCTCTCTCATCCGCACTTGACCCAACCAAAAGTGGCAACAACCAAATCGACGGTTTGGAGCCTCATCAATACCCTTGTCAACGTTTGACAAATGTGAGAAATGGAGAGAAACTACACATATCCGATTCTGAAGATTATCCAGCAGGAACCAACACATACGGCATTCGCGAATATGCAGAAAAATTCAACGAAAAGGGGTTCATCTACGGAGTCCACTTCCTATTAGAAAAAGGGACATACGATGAAAAAGATACTGTATGGCTTAAAATTTACACGGGAGACAAACAACCGGAATCTCTCATACACAAACAACGAGTAAGAATATCCGATTGCTACTATAATTCAAGGAGAAGTTCTTTCCAAGAGGCATTGCAAAACAATATGATGTCGCGCGACAACTACCTTCGACTCGATTCCGTTGTCGCTGTAGACTCTTCCTTCTTTATTGCTATTGAAGTACCTCAAAAACCAACCTATCCTTTTTCCATCTACATCACCGAGGAGAAAGAATCTGATCAAAACACAGCATACTTCAAAGAGAATAACAACTGGCTCCCTTTCACCTCTCATCCTCAATACAATCGGGCAACATCCCTACTGATAGAGCCAAGGATCGCCACTCAAATAACAACCGACCTTCCTCTAATCCATTCAGAAAAGGGACAACTAACCATATATCCTAACCCTACCACAAACGAGGTTCACCTACTCTTTGACGAGTCTCCGCTCTCCCTTTTCATCTATAATATGAACGGTATTGAGTACTGTTCAAAAAGAATGCTCAAAGAGACTGAAACAATCGACATGAGCAACTTCCCAGCAGGAACATACATCATCAAAGTTGTATACCCTCAAAAAACAGCTTATAGCAAAGTCGTCAAATTGTAATCATGGAAGAGAAAAAAAATACGAGAAAAGAGATACGTCTTAAGATAAAAGCGATGTATGGGTGGGAAAAAGACTATTATGGAAAGAGAGCCCTCCAAATGATTGAAGCAGACCCTCTCTTTCAAAAGGCAAAAACAGTCTTGTTGTTCTGGTCTCTCCCCGATGAGATATACACACACGCATTCATCGAGCATTGGAGTGAAAGCAAAACCATTCTACTTCCCGTGGTTATCGGCGAAGACTCAGAAATCCGTACTTTTCAAGGAACAAACATGATGAAGACGGGAGCCTTCAATATTGACGAACCAGTAGGAGAAGCCATCACAGACTACTCTACAATCGACCTTGCCATCATACCAGGTATGGCATTCGACCCATCAGGCAGTCGATTGGGAAGAGGGAAAGGTTACTATGACAAACTGCTTGCGCGTCTCTCTTGTCATAAAATCGGTGTCTGTTTCCCATGCCAACTTCTACCTTCCATTCCTCAAGAACCTTGGGATGAAAAGGTGAATAGAGTGATTACAGGATAGATTATCTCTTAAAAAATCCATTTTATTTACAAAAAAGCAACACAATCCTTTTTTATTAAAATTAAATCTTCTATATTTGCCACATGAAATTTCTTCTAGTTTTGACGAAATTTTCTGCCAAATAATATTGACATACACCAAGAATGATTGTAGGGTTTGACCGTTACAACAATTATCGTGTCCACTCATCATGCATCATTCACTCAATTTATTGAAACCATTTCAATATGAAAAAAAAGAAATTATTTGTTTTCCTACTATTGCTTGCTGAAATGATCTTCCTATCCGATCTTCAAGCGCAAGGGTTAACACACGTAAAAGGAATACACACCATTGGAGTGCGTGGCGGCATTGGCACGAAAAACAAGTATGATTATGGAATCATATACCACTATCATGTTAACGCCAAAGGTGCATTATGTGCTGAACTTGACCACGAAGTTGCCACATTTGGACATTCAGATTTCACTGGAATCGTATTACTATCGCCAGGGTTCAATTATTCTCCCGTGAATCCTTGGGGATGGTCATACCTCACATTAAACCTCGCTGCCAGTGTAGGTTGGGACAAATGGGAATGCAAGGAAATCGACAAAGAGATCAGTGGCATCGTCTATGGGGCAAATGCTGGTATCGCATGGGAAATATACCCTCGTCCCTTTCTTTCCATTGAACTAAAAGCCCAAGAATATATTCTGTTTGGCAATGACGACCAATACATAAAACCTCTTTTCTCATTAGGTGTTTGCTATAATTTTCATAAATAATATCACTCTACATACGATGAATCCGATGAAATTCTACAAAACAATTTGCTCATTCATAATGATCGGGCTATGCTACGCTTGCGATACTCGCGACGATTATTTCTACGATCACACAAATCCTCCTACCATCTCTCTTGTGGCTGAGAAAGATTCTACCATCGACGGAAAGAAATATATCTGTATTGATGTAACATGGGGAGACAGCATCGAAATTAACTACCGTTTTGATGATATACGTGACTATATCGGTGATTTCACAGCCGTTGTAAAACCACATACAAAAAACAGAGACGATTACTACTATTGGAAAGACCTAGCCATCGTTGATTATCAGGAGGATGGAACCACCAACTCATGGTACTATCCTGGGGATAGTCCATACGACTATACACAGTTCGACAACCACCTTTGCGTGAAGATTGACACTGCAAGAAACAAGATTCTCATCATCGAATCGACATCATCCGCCAAGGAGTATTACTTCAACAATGGTCGGTCAAACATAGGAAAACTGGGGAAAGACAGTCTCACCATAGATGCTGTCGTCACTCTCTCAACCGCGAACATATTGGGGTTGTATGGCTCTGCCAACATCCTATTAAAATTGTATGTAAACAGACCTCCTATTGCCGACTTCACATTAGCTTCCGAGACAGGTTATCCCCTACACCGCAAAATTGAAACTCACTGCACCGACCTAGACAATGATGAAATCATCCTCTATGAATACTGCATCGACGGAAAAGTGTTTGACCATACTTCTGGCTATGATTGGGGCAATGATAAAGTTTACGAAAAAGGGAAAGGTGCTTATAATGGCACCTATATCACCGGCACGCAATTATCCTCCGTCAAACATGCGTTTCAAGAAGCAGGCGATCATACCATTAGTGTTCGTTGCCAAGATCAATGGGGCAATTGGAGCACATGGAGCACCAAAACTATTTACATTGAATAAATGAATCCTACAGAACCCACCTAATTATCATCAATCACAATGAAAAAACTATATTACTTCCTATTTTCTATCCTGCTTTTCCCTTTCTCTCAGGTCAAAGCTGAAATAAATAACAATATCACAAAAACAAAATCTGGGAATATTAACCCTTCGAAAGACTACTATCAGAAAGAGGATCTACTAGAATTCAATTACATCACACCAACCGTAAAAATAGAAACAGGAGGTTGGGGATTGTGGCAAGAAGACAAAGTGGAGAAATCCACCACTAAAATCACACTAGACATCAAATACAATGGTAATGTGATTCGTCTTGCAACCTATAACGAGGCAAGAAGGGGAACTGGACATGATGTCGATCTCCCTGCCATCAGTGGCACCTATTCCTCAAACACATCAATAGAGAAATTGCTAGGAACAAACAACGATACATTCCCAAAGCAATTCTACTTCACCGTTTATCTCACCTATCATGTTCACGCTGAATTTAACAAAGGGAGTACACAAGAGATAAATTTTCAAGAGAAGAAAGATATCAATGTGTATACATGCAACGCAGGAGCGCTATCCACGGATGAGTCCATACTACCCAACATATCCCCTTCCAATGCAAGTCCCATCTACGGACTTTACAACTCCGACAACAATATGCAATATCCCATCATCAGCACACAAAACCCCTCTGTCTATGGGCTCAATACACATGAATGGATCTCATGGAACATCACCGATGGTTCCAAACAAATCACAAAGAAAGAAAGCACCTGCTCTCCAAACATGTCCGACTATGACCAATACCTAAAATATGCAGATTTCTTAGACAGTGAAAACCATCTCCTCAATGGAAGTCTCCGCTACATCTATCGAACCTATGTCAACAAAGATTTCTCATGTCATAGTAACACTTTGAAAATAGAAGTTATCGACACCCTTTCCTTGGATGGATTTGAAGAGGATGAACTAACACAATTCATCTGTCCACCCATTGGTGATGACGAAGATGATTTATCATGTAATTCCAACAATGCTTTCACTATCAAAGGGAAAGCCATCAACTGGTCTAATGTCTCCTATCCAAAATCAATCTACGGAGCCTACTATGGATGGGAGTACAAGACATCCTCCAACATGGGATGGCAAACCATAACGGACAATCTCAACACGGATTCCTTAACCCCAGATCTATGTTTAAGTAAAAATTTCTTGAAATTAGGGAAGACATATTATTTCAGACAATTCGTTCTCGTGAAGAATTTTGGGAATCGGAAAATATATGCCAACGGAGAGCACAACTATGTGACCGTACAACATTACCACCCCATTACCAAAAACAATTTCCTCCTAGATTCCTTGTCTGAAATTTGTGAAGGAACTCTTCTAAAAGATACTCTGCTCATATCCTTCATCCCTGAGAACGGAAGAAAATACAAAAATGCTTACGAGAATCCTCTTCATGACGACAACTATAATCTGAAATACACCATCTCATCTGAATTCGAAGCGTTCAATGCCGAGACGTATGGAGACAGGCTATCCATTCCATTCATTCTTCAAGGAAAATCCAATGTCATAGCAACTGTAAAAATTGAAGATGGTTGTTAATGTATCCAACCAGCCTCAACTACTAAAATCTTATGTTGATGTGAACGGAGGATACGCCAACTACACAGAGAACGGGAATAGAAACTTGAGCATACTGGTGCCAGAAGAGAGAAACATAACCATACGGATTAATGACACCGATCCAGAAAAATCCTCCTGCCGTTATTTCATCAGTTATCGAACCAACCAAAAAGATGAACATGGAGAATATCTCTGGAACGAACAATCTATCATCAATACAATCTTTGGTCACACCATATCTCATACCATCAAACGAGAAGAATGGTACAATGCAGACTGCAACTATATAAAGATCGAGAAAGAGAGAATGACAACTGGCTGTGTAAGTGAACCGCTCTACTTATGCATCAACTACATCGGAAGCATCATTGGCAACAACATTGAATTCAAAAGTAGCAGTAACAGCACGATTGAATACACCTGCAAAAACAGCAAGAATCCTCTGATTCTAGGAGGAAACGTGTCTGGCGGATATGGTGATGACACCTATAGCTATGTATGGCAATACTCCAATGACAGCATTTCATGGACAAACATGCTTGATTCGGAAGGGAAAGTCATCTCATCATCCCATCTGTTAGAAAACAGTTGGAATAAAGTGATCGACAAGAAATACTATTTTAGAAGAATGGCTACCTCCATAGGAGAAAACGCATCGGAAAGCAGTGCCATCAAATCCTTCAGCAACGTAGTGATAATAGCACCTTATACGGCACCCAAACTACAACTTGCCGTCAACCAAAACAAAGAGGATTTCTTTGCTTGCTACGATTCTAAGTTACTGCTCACTCAAACATATCTCAATCCATCCGCTTTAAATGAAGAAGGCTATGGATTCAAAAAGTTTTATGGATATGAAGATAAACAAGGAATCATCCGACCTTACGCCGACCATCGAAATTCGATTGTTGTCACCACCGACACCGTCTTGTATGCGGCAACTGAGTTCTGTGGCGACACCATCTTCTCCGAACAAAGCATAAAAATATCTGTTGGCGAAGATCTGACCATACAAGAAGAGGATATAATCGTAGGTCCTTGTTTGATTCGGGGCGACTCCATCGAGCTCTCCATTGATACAAAACCAGGCTACACATACGGTTTCATCTTCAACCATGACACAATCTACAATGCTAACGCAAAGGCCCGACTTCCCCTAATGGGAAATCTGAACTACATCGCCTTTAAAACAAAAAAGGAGTGCACAAAATTCACTTCTTTGGTCTTCAATCAGTCACAAACAAAAGAACCTATCGAACCTACCCAGTTGCAAGCCACGTCATCGGGAGGAGTCATGCAAGAGAACGAACATCTTGCCTGCTATGGTAACGTGGTAAATATCTTTGTGCCCAATGAGAAGACCAGCGACGACATCGTTTATGAATGGAAAGTAAACAATTCTTTGGTGAATACAGCATACACCTCCAATATGCTTTCCACCTCCGTATTTGATTTACCCGACAAAGAATATCTTGTCACACGCACATCTCACCTCATGTCAGGGAACATCAGTTGCCAACATGTGACAGACACCATTAGGATTCACACCTACCCTATCATTTCCAACCTTCTCCTTGAGAATAGCAAAGACTCCATTTGTTATGGAGAAGATGTATCTATCACACTCGACAAGTCATCCATAAAAGGAGGATCTGGCAACTATCTATTCTTATGGAATGAAATTCGAAAAGATACGGTTCTATCAGGGGAAGCAGGACTGTCAACCAACTATCATGCAAACGGACTGAAGGAAACGACAGCCTATAGCGTAACCGTCTCGGATGCGTACTGCACAAACGAGATTTACCAACAGACATCTCCAAGTGCATTAGTCTTTGTCGAAAAAGATCTATCCTTTGATCTTTCGGCAGCACCCTCCACAATCAATGCGCAATCCCTACAAGAGGGGAATAGCATTGCCACCCTCATCACCTCCGACGAAATCGGTGCGTCAGACAAAATCAGTTGTTGGTTAAACGGAAGAGAATACAAACATAACGAAAGTTATCTGACAGGCATCAACTACTCCTTAAAAACAGACGACTTCGCTGACAATCTAGCATCCTTCACAATAGAACGATACGGTAGCGACTTGAAAGGATGCAAACAGTTAAAGCAGATAGACATTCTTCTCAATGAAGGATTTGACGGAACTCCCGTTATCTTATCCTCCCAATCACTCACCTCCACCTCAACGGTATGCGGCGGTGATAGTCTACAACTTTCCATCGACACACTTCAACTTCCAAAATATGACAACAAGGTCATTGAACCCTCAAAAGTCTCATATCAATGGTACAAAAGGAACGGAGAAAGCTGGAGCACCTGTGGTTCCGACGCTCAAATTAACGTCATCGCCATCAATGATGCTATACAAGAGTACAGATGTAAACTATCATATACTCCAGCCGGGGGAACACGACAATCAGTCTTCTCCAACACACACTCCGTAGTTGGCATAGGATCCATCAAAGTGAACAACATCTTCTTCATCGATGGAGAATCTCTATCAAACACATACTATGTGTGCAAAGGAGAAACAGGACTTGTCTCCCTAACTGCAGACTCTTCTCTACGTGCATCTCATTTTCAATGGTATCAGAAAGAAGGAGACGGAGAATGGAAGAAAGTGCCATCCGATCGAGGAACAACAGGATCGGATGCTCCTCTATGCACCATTGACTTGTCGAATTATACAAAAAACACATCCTTTAAATTAGTCTGCACAAATGAATGTGGCACCACAAGTGAATCATCCAACCAGATTCAATTACTATTCAACGTTGGGGCTACACTTTCTACGGATGACATCATACTGACAAGCAACAACATCTACGACGAAAACAACCTTTCCTCTGTATCTCTCTGCGTACCAAGAGACTACAGAAGTACCTATTTTTGGAGTTGCGACCCATCTTTCTCCCCTACCAGTTGGAAATCGGGCAACCCTATCATCCTCGACAATAATGGGAAAGGCTTCACAAGTGGAGACAATGCCGTTTATGTTTATATGGTTTCCAAAGGTATGGGGAATTGCCTTTCCGACACAATTGCCTATCACTTCAACGTGTTTGAAAAAATCAAAAGCAGTGCCATCGGATGTAGCGTAAAGGAAGACACTCTTTGCCCTAACAATGGAATGATGACACTTTCCGTCAACGAGATAAAAGGAGGGGATGGAAACTATCAGATTGATTGGATGTATAAAAGTAAAGGAATGACAAGTTTTTCAGTTATCAAGGAGAATGTCAATCTGCCATTTGAATACCTAGGGACAATTGAAGGTTCTAATGCCTTGGGCGCATACTCGTTCCTCAACATCGGAAATCTTTCCGAAAACTGCGAATTCTATGCACTCATCTCTTGCGTGCGAGATTATCCTGGACGGACACACTCAACCGATTCCTATACAAAAGGAGTATACCAACCACTAAGAGCAGGAACAATCGACAATCATACACTTCTTATGTGTTACAACAATTCCCTCGCCCTTATTGAAGGAACTGATGCGCTGGGAGGCAACCACCAATACGAATATCAATGGTTGAAGTCGACCGACAAGCAAAATTGGGAACCAATCAACGAACAGACGGAAAGCTCATACGTTGGACAAGCTCTACAAGAGATGTATAAGTTAAAACAAACCACCTACTTCTGCAGAGTAACAACCGATGGATGTGGCAATAAAGACACCTCCCTGATAAAAACCGTACAAGTGAAAAATGAAGTTCTCACAACAAAGGACGACATTCTATACACACCTCTAATAGCAAGGGGAGACAAAGCCAAGATGTGGGGTATCAACAACAATTATGATTATGTTTGGTTGAATCGTAACCTACAAGTATTAGACACCACATCTGTACAGGAAGTATTAGCTACCGATAATATTGACGAGACATCACGCACCTATTATGCAAAAACGCTGTATGACGGATGTCTGTCATCCAACTATGATACAATTCACATATCTACGTATGACATTGATGGAGGTCACCTCTCATTCGATGAATCACCAGCATCTGATAAAAAATATTGGATATGCAGTGGGGCCAATGCTGGTCGAATCAGTGCGGATGGAGGTGGCAACCTAACCTATCGTTGGTTCTATCTCATCAACGGAACGGAAAATTCCAGAGCTTACGCCCTCTATTCTGCCTCCAACACAGCCGAACCTGTTACCACCAGTAGTGTGCTTTTGGATACATGCAATTTGAAATCCGTATTCACTCACACAACAGGTACACAACTGGAGAAAAAAGTTTCTTTCTATAGAGTCTCCTATTTCACCATCGACAACATGGAGCAGACAGAGAACTCTGACACCATATCCCTGTATATCGTTCCTACACTAAGCCTTGCTTCCACACTCCTATTAGATGGAAGTGAGACACTAGCGGGTACTCTTTCAGCCGAAAAGGAACTCTATTGTAATGGTGAAACTGGATCTCTGATTAATGGAACCGTCGACCAAGCATCACCCCTTTACGAAATCTGGTCTAATGGAACGTTCGGTCCCTATCTTTACAACCCAGATTATGAGGAGTTCTCAACGTGGTTTGAATACGGGAACAACAACACGTGGACGAAATCTGACATTCATCATGGTATAGGCGACTATGCACAATTTTTCAACCTTGATGTCATTGATACCTCATACACTGTTCGAAGAGCCTTCAATGATGGTTGCTCTACTGTCTATTCTAATTCGATTAAGCAAAACCTGTCCGACAAAGCTCCGAACCCTTCAAAGGTGATTATTAAGGCAACTACCCCAGAGGGGAAAGTCATCACCGAAGGAATCGAGATGGGTGATGCTTTGAGTATCAACTACACGGAACTGGGATATGAATGCTATTGGTTTGCCGACGAAGATTGCACAGACACCCTATGTGCCAATAATCAGCTTCTAACGTTCAATCAGATTACAGAGAAAACTCCAACCGTCGTCTATCTCAAACGAAAAGACAACACAGAAAATGGTTGCTTCTCATCTGCCTTGGCCATACCGCTAACGTTCTATACGAAAAGTACCGGCGGACATATCTACAAAGACCAATTTGCTTGTAGGAACGAACAATTCTCCACCATCACCAGTGGACGTTTAGCAGAAGGATTCTCCTATGCTCCAACAAGCGGTACTCCAAGAGAGTTCCATTATCAATGGCAAGTATGTCTAAGCAGCAACCTTGACGTTTGGACAAACATCACCGATGCTATTCAACCAGACTCCCTAAGTGCCAACATCATCATGAACTTAACCTCTCCCAACATTTCCACTTACTATATACGAAGGCAAGCCTCTACGATAGATAACCGCGTTGCCTATTCCGATACCATACAACTAACCTTCTACAATGAACTTCAAGCAGGTGTCATCTCTCTAGAAAACGAGGAGAAAAACAGTTTCTGTCACTCCGACTCATTACCATTCGTTCTCTCTTCGTCTCCAACTGGAGGATATTATGATTATGTTGGATTTGACGGATATTCATACGGATGGGAGATCTCCATCAACAATCATGAGTATGTACCCGTCACTCCTCTTAACAGGACAACGGGTAGGAGACTTGATTTGGACTATTGTATTCGTTACGAGGATAAACTGGATATCGATTTCTCGCAAGACAATCATATTCAAATCCGTGCATTGTACGCAGATGTATGCGACACCCAATATAGCGAGCCACTCTCCTTCACTCTATGGGCTATGACTCATCAGCCCTCCATCTATCAAGAAAAAGATAGTTGCGAATCGGACGCTGTTACAATAAAAGCTTATGACACACAAAATTACACCTATACATGGGTTGTACTCGATGATGAAAAGCAAGTTACGTGGTCGTATACGCAAGACTCATTGAAACTACAACGAGTCTCCGAAATAAAAGTGACAGAATATGGTGTGTCTGGTACTCATAAAGGGAGTGGTTGCAAATCCGATTTCACCTACTTCAACATAGACTCACTCCCTCGTCTGCATCAAGATCCTTTAGAAGCCCCCGTCTCTTCATTATGCTACAATAGCACAATAACCATCAAGGGAGGGAAAGTGAGCGGAGGAAATAGTTCTAAGAACTTCCTTTGGGAATATTCTTACGACGGGATCTCATACAATTCGTTGGAATCATCTGAAGATTTATTGTTGACAGATCTGAAACAATCTCTATTCGTCAGAAGAATTGTACACGACCTCTGTTCTTCTGACACTAGTAACACTATCTTCATCTCCGTTCGAGAGAAGATAGAACCATCCATCACAGATATCTCATATCCTAAACAAGTGTGCATGGGTCAATACTACACACTAAAACTGAATCCTTTGAAACTCGATTCTCTCAAACATCTGAATGAGCAATGGAAAGTAAAAGAATGTCTCTGGACACTTCAACACACCGAAAGCGATCAACTCGTTAGTGACACTCTTTCTTTCAGAGCCATCACATCATCGGAAATCACTTATCAAGGCTTTGATGATCCGTATCAAACCTTTACAATCCAACTTTGCACAATCGATAGCACCGATGCAAAATGTTCTAGTGAAGCAATCCATTTTCTCATCAACAGCACCCCTTCTCTTGATTCCTCACTGAATCACATCACCTGTAGCAATCTGCATCCATGTAATGGTGAGATAATCGAGATTGAAGGCACTGTGGCATACGTTCCATCATCTGAGTCTGACACCTTCACTTATGCATGGTTTCAATCCGACAACCAAAAAGACTGGGCAAAAATACCGCAACAGAAAAATCAGAACCTACACATCTCCATACAGGATTCGATTTACATAAAGCGGGAAGTCTCCAATCAATGTTATTCCAACTACAGCAATATCATTGCTCTAAAAGGTAAACCTGGTGAGACATTTGATTATGTCACGGCCTTAGGATTAACCATCACAACATACGTTCAAGAGGAGCATGATAGCGTCGAACTAATCATTCGTGATCAAAGCATCAACACGAACTATATCCTCCAAGGCGACTCTCTATTGCCTGATAAACAATATGGCGTCACCACATTGCCGTACACTGCTGATGAATATACCAACAAGGCACTCTATCTGCAAAACACCACTGGCTGTTACAACGGATACCGCATCACACCCATCAGAGGAGGACGAATCTTTAGCGAGGGAAACATTGTCGTATGCAAAGAAGCCTCCGTTCCTACTCTTCGTGTGACAGAATGTGAAGGTGGCTATGGAGATTATAAATACCAATGGCAGTATAAAAATGAATACATAAGAGAATATGTAAACATACCATCTGCTACAAATATTGATTATACTCCAGACCCCGTCACAACCCAAACATGGTTTCGTCGAATGACCACCTCTGGAGAATACATCTCATACAGTAATGAAGTAGCCCTTTTCATAGCAGGACAGCCCTTCATATCTTCTCTTCTGCCAATAATCGACAGCGCCACTTTCGCCAATAAAAATCTCACACACACGGATGGCGTAGTCGAACTGACAAAGTCCATGTCCATCCAACTCGCTTGCTCCGTCTCACATGCACAAAGCATCCATTGGGAATATAGCGACGACAATGAAACATGGCACGAACTACATTCCGAAACAGGATCAGAAGAGGATGTCTCTCTCACAATCACAGGAGAACAGCCATCAAGATACTATCGTCTTCGAGCTGAAAGTGAATGTGGAACCACCTACAGCAACAAAGTGCTTGTCACCACCTCCGACGTACCCGAAATAATAGAAGAAGAGATTGTCATCAGCGGATTGGTCTGTCAGGGTGATACCCTCAAATTAGGTTGTTTCTATCTAGATGAAGATGGGAAATTGATTAGTGGAGATTATTACTACCAATATGAAAACAATGCAGGTATTCAGATGTATACAGCAGGACTGAATGGTCCATGCACAGACATCTACTATCCCGACACGCCCGTCAATGGATATATATACTGTCCAAATGTACAGGCACCTTTTGAGATGACAATCACACGTGTCTCCAAACAAACGGGCGCAACCTACTCCACTACCATCCCAATATCAGTAACAATGCTACATGCCGACTTTGAATACATCATTAACAATAAAATACATACACTACAGGAGGATCAAGTAAACATTGAACAAGGTGAATTGGTCGAGTTTAGAAACCTGACAGAGGGAGAGATCGTCAATACCTATTGGGAACTGATTGAACCTATAAACACACCCGCCAATGTCTCTCCTTACGGACTCTTCTCATTCTTGGAAAATCCTTATTGCTATTTCTATAATGGAGGCAGGTATAACGTCACCCTACACGTTACAGATGTGAATGGTTGTCAATCATCCGTCAGCACAGATGCTATCACCATACCATCCAGTGCAGTAAGAACCACCGCATTTAAAAATGCTATTTTTGTAGAAAACAGGAATGAAAACAATCCTATCAATAACCAGCTGATGGTCTATCCTATTCATTTCCATGAATCAATTCATATCCTATGGGGCAACAATTCCTTTAGTTACCAACTGTATGACGAACTAGGAATTGTACGAATCAGCGGTTCTGCCAACGAAGAAGTGATCCTTCATACAGAACAGTTTACCCCTGGCGTATACATCCTGCGAATTAATGACCAATTGGTAAAACTAATAAAATAAGCATGTATGAAACTAAATTGAAACAGATCATACAGTTCCGAGATTAGGTGAGTCCTAGAAATTCACCATTATTATTCCCACTTTTGTTTTTTCTCCAGTAGGCAGACTCTAGAATCAGTCATAAAGAAACCTCTTTGTACTGAAATCTAGGGTCTGTCCCTATCTTATAAACCCCGATTTTATGTTTTTAGACATAAAGCAACATATTTATAGAACATTATTAATTTTTTTGCAAAAAACTTGCACCTTTTAATTTTATTTATATCTTTGTTGTCAGAATTAAACATTACAAGTGATATTACTGGTGCAACTCTTAAAACGCATAACTATGATATAAAAACAAAAGAACCCTGAAAACTGCATCTGATTAATTATGTACGTATAATAAAAACCAAAGGGAGCAAAGTCATCGACAATGCTCCCCTAAAAATTATCTGATAATCAACTCATTCCTCATCATCACGGAACCGACGTGGTCCCTTAATGTCTGTGTTTCTCATGCGTTTGCTGGAACGATCACGGTCATATTTCTTACCACCGGATCTATCTCCTTTGAAGTCGCGTCCTTCACTTCCTCGTCCTTCACGACGACTGAATTTTCGTTCACCTCTTGAATCATCACGCCATTTTCCTCCCTCTTTTCTATCTCCTCTATCTCCGCGATATTCCGAACGACGATCGTCTCTGTAGTCATTCCTATCATCATCATTACGACGACCATATCCTCTTCTATCATCATTGCTTCGACGATTTCCGTATCCTTTTCTGTCATCATCATTGCGACGTGCATACCCTCTTTCTTCGTCGTTTTGACGGTTACCATAACTAGGACGAGCTTCACGTTCTTTCTGACGTTGCTCAAACATCTCTCGCTTAGCAAAAGTCTCATGGCGACGACGTTGATATTCACTCAACTCATCTTCACTCATCGATTCACGATTCCATCGATCTTCGAACGGACGCAAGAAGACACCATTTCGATCATTGTATGTTGGAGCCTCATCTTCTGTCTTTTTCGCTTCCTCCTCTTTCTTATCCGCACGCTCTTTCAAAAATTCATCACGGCGACCTTTGAACAACTCATATTTACGGAACTCACATTCGATAGAGCCATTCATCAAGTGATACTTCACTGAAGGACGTAATCCAATGCGATCTGTTGCCTCACACGGAACGGAGATGATCCATGCGGACATGTCGGTGAAATCACTCTTCAACTTACTACCAATCTCCTCATACAAAGTTGATAGGCTGTTCACCTTCAGACGTTCACCATAAGGAGGGTTGAACATAACCATCGTCTCATTTACCGGACGTTGCACACCCTGGAATGGCTGATGGGATAATTCAATATATTTACTCAATCCTGCACTCTTAACATTCTCTTCTGCCACACGAAGTGCTGCAGACGAAATATCAGAAGCATATATCTTATGGTTGAATTCGCGTTCCTCAGAATCATCTTCAAACAGATTGTCTAATATCTCTTTATTGAAATCAGGCCATTTTTCAAAAGCATACCCTTTACGATAAATACCAGGAGCAATATTCAAAGCCATCATGGCAGCCTCGATGGCAATGGTTCCCGAACCACACATAGGATCCATGAAGTCCGTTTGTCCATCCCAACCTGCCAATTTCAGCATACCAGCCGCCAACACCTCATTGATTGGAGCTTCCGTCTGCTCTACCTTGTATCCACGAAGGTGCAACGACTCACCCGAACTATCCAAAGATAGGGTGCATGACTCTTGAAATACATGAATATTCAACTGTATGTCTGGGTTTGTTATTCTGACAGAAGGGCGCTCACCATACTTCTCCATAAAATGGTCTGCTATAGCATCCTTTACCTTGTATGCCAGAAATTTTGAATGCTTGAATGATTCAGAAAAAACAACAGAATCGATGGCAAATGTTTTCTTTGGATCTAAATACTGAGACCAATCAAACGCTTTTACTATCTCGTATACCTCATCGGTATCATTTGCTTCAAACTTGTAAAAAGGCTTTAAAATACGAAGCGCTGTACGGCATTTAAAATTTGCCTTGTACATCAGTTCTTGATCTCCATAGAATCGAACTCCTCGCGTAATAATTTCAACTTGCTCAGCGCCTAACTCTTGCAATTCTTTAGCCAGCACTTCTTCCAACCCTTGGAAGGTCTTAGCAATCATTTCAAAACTGTTTGCCATCTTGGTTTTATATTATGAGGGTGCAAAAATACAAAAATATACTGATTTTCGAAGATATTATCTCTGATTTTACTGCAAAAAATCTTTCGTATGTATCAAATACAGAACAGAAAAAATGCGAGACAAAAGTGTCTGATACAATCTTGCCTCGCACAATATCTTAACCATTATGCCAACATTGCATCTGCCAACGCCTCCAACTGAGGTATATCACTCTCCTTCATAGAAGAACGTATCGATACAAGTGGCTCTACTATAGTCACATTCTTCATTGGCTCAATCAACGCACGCATAGCACGTCCGGCTGATGGCGCCCATGTTCCATTCTCCACCATACCAATCGTTCTGTTTTGGTATGCCTTGAGACCCAATTTCCACAAGAACATGTGCATTGGAGGGAAGACATCTCCTTCGTAAGATGCACCACAGACAACCAACTTGTTCATTCTGTATGCATCCTCGATAACTTCAGCCATGTCATCACGACACAAGTCTGCCACAACAACTTTCTTTGCGCCTTTCTTCTTCAAAATCTCTGCCAATTTCTCAGCTGCCTTAGCCGTATTGCCATGGATAGAGGCATGTGCAATCAAAACACCCTCTGTCTCTATATCATAATTACTCCAAATGGAATATAAACGAATCGCCTCTTCCATTCTTTCACCATCCAAAATAGGTCCATGCAACGCACATATTGTCTTAATTGACAAACCTGCCACCTTCTTTAAAACTGTGCTGACAGGTCCTCCATATTTACCACATATATTGAAATAGTAACGACGAGCCTCACATGCCCAATCGTCTGGATCTGCATCTATCACACCAAATTTACCAAATCCATCGGCAGAGAATAGCACCTCCTCCTCTGGACAATATGTCATAATTACCTCTGGCCAATGCACCATCGGTGCTGTAATAAACGATAATGTATGATGACCCAATGATAACGTGTCACCCTCCTTCACTGTCATCGTATTACCAACATTCAACTTCTCATCAAACTGAGGCATGAATTGCAATGCCTTAGCCGAAGCAACTATCACAGCCTCTGGATATAAATTACGAAACGCAGATATAGATCCTGAATGGTCTGGCTCCATGTGCTGCACCACAAGATAATCAGGCTTACGTCCATTCAAAGCCACAGACAACTTCTTCAACCACTCATCCGTCTTACGAGGATCCACCGTATCCATCACGGCAATTTTATCATCGATAATCAGATACGAATTATAGCACATCCCCTCCGGGGTTACATATTGACTTTCGAAAAGCTTCATATCGGCATCATCACAACCGATATATTGAATAGAATTTGAATACATATAACTATTAGGTATGAATAAAATTAGTTTTTACAAATATAGAATTTTTATTGACCTCTTTCATCTCTTTGCCTTTTTTATTTTTCATTTTACACACCACCTTCCATGAAATCTTTTTAATTTTTACATTTCTTCACTTTGTATATAATTTTTTATCTATATATTTGCATAACAAGATTTTATACGTGACAGGATTTTTACTCTAATATCGACAAATAAAACAAAGGACAAGAATAGGTGGGTTCTACAGACTCACCCATAATAAAAAAAACACTCAAACATAGATGAAATGAAAAAGATCGTTTTCATATTATCGTTATTCTCATGTTGCATATCTTTCTATGCAAACACACCAAATGATATGCAGATTTGGCTCAAAAATGGAGAGCAAGAGCATTTCAACATCAGTCAGGTGGATAGCATCACCTTCAGTATGGCTCAACAACAAGAGGATGATCTCTTGAACAAAAACACCATGCCACCAACATTCGCCAAACCCAACCCTCTTTTGGTGAATGAGCAAGAGCTGAACTACATAAAAAGTACCAACGAATTTGGGGTAAAATGTTTCTCCATCATGAGAAAACCAGGAGAAAAGGGGGGGTCACGTCCCATTCATTTCTTCTCTCCCGTTAGTCTTAACATCGCCTTGGGATTTTGTGCTAACGGAGCTACACCAAAAGGCGCAAAAGAAATAACCAACGCTCTCGGCTTCCAATCAGACAATGCATTGGAAGAGATGAACGACTTTTTCAAGAAGATCTATCTCTCCATCAATTCAGGAGTCGACAGCATAGAGATCCACACGGCTAACGCATTGTGGATCAACAAGAATACGAAAGCCTATAGGAATTTCGTGGAAACTGCAACAGAGAAGTACTACGCAACCGTCAGAAAACTCGACTTCACAGGTGACCCAGAAGGTGCTTTAGACACCATCAATCATTGGGCGGCTCTCATGACCAACGATTGTATCAAGGAACTTAATATAAATATCTCTAGAGACACACGACTCGTAATTAACAATGCCTGTTATTTCAAAGGCAATTGGGTGACGGAATTCACACCCATCGGAGAAGCACCATTTCACGGAATAAACGACAGCGTAAAGTCCACCGATTTCATGACTATCAATAATAAAACTTTGAAATACTCAGAAACAGACATGTACCAAGCTGTCAAGTTAGATTATGGTGCAAAAAGCAATAAACCTTCTGGATCAGCTGGCGATTTCTCGTCTGACAATAATGCCTATAGTATGATTGTCGTATTACCTAAATCCGGACATGATATCGGCGAAATATGGGACTCCGTTAAATGGGATTCGATTTCTTTCAGACAGATGGAAGGTAAATTATATATGCCGAAATTCAAGAGCGACGGAGGTTACGAATTGGAAACAAAAGTCCTACCCCAATTAGGAATCCAAGATATATTTGGGAGCTATCCTAATGCAGTCATGGACCCCTCAATATATATATCCCAAGTTCGGCAAGATTTTTTCATCAACGTGGATGAAAAAGGCACAGAGGCAGCCGCTGTCACCTCCATTGTAGGCGACTGGGGTACAGCTATGCCAACTTTCAACATGATATGCGACCATCCGTTTGCCTTCGTTATCCGCGAAAACTCAACCGGACTGATTCTATTCATGGGAGAATACGATTTCGTTCCATAACACAAGAGAATATAATACCCCCAATAGTGCCTTGTTAGCTTTATTTTTTAGAACTCTTGGTGTTCTGAAAAAATATGCCTATACTTGTCGCACTCAAATTTTTATGTTTTTTATTAAATAAACTATTCTATGGGTATTTTTGATTTCCTTTTCAACAGAAAAAAAGGAAATGAAGGTGCATACGATAAATCAGAACAACCTTCTAATACAAGAATTTATGATAATTCTTCTGAAAAAGATTCCATCGATCAATCTAACAATAAGCAGGACCTGCCATCCCTCGATAACATACCTGAGAATATCCTCAACGAGGCAAAAGGACTTGTCAGACAGGGGGCTAAACTAGTAGCTATCAAACTTATCCGCGACAACACGAATGCAGATCTAAAGGAGGCAAAAGATTTCGTCGAAAACATAGAGCAGACATTATGTGACTAACACAAATAACGACAAATGAAAATGAAACGAATTCCTTTAATTGTATTCTTTTTCGTTGGAATAGTGATGAATTCCTATTCCAGTTCAGGGAAGATCATATTTAGACATGATGACCCCTCCGCAATAAGGTGTGTTAGAAGGTCAGGATATGTTTTTTGCGAAGATGATGGAATATACATTTTGTCGGATAGCTGTGTGTCTGTATTGATAGAAGAAGCGTCTAAACTGGAACAGAAGGTGATTCCCAGATTCACGGGAATTGATGTGGATTGCCAATTAATACTTGTTAAAGAAGGATATGGGTATGATGTGTTGAGTATCTGCCGCAACATAGATGGTTCTTTCGCAGCAATGGAACTGAATGGCAAGTATGTCCGAGCAACAGGAAAATGGAAGTTGTTGATAAAATATCTTGTCGAAGAATATAAAAAACAGCCCACGAAGGACGGCATGCGACGAGTAGAAGAGGACCGTATGCTGGATATATTGAAGAAATGTGGCATGATGGAGAAAAAGTGACCTTCCCAATGGCAGGAAGATGTTTGCTTTGTTTGTAAAAATTTGTAACATTATTTTGCTATCATTAAGGTGAGTTCTATATATTTGCTAACAAAAACTAGTATAAACTATGGGTTGATAAACGTTTGAATTGTTTCGGTAGCTTGCTGTTTGTTGGTTGGACGCGGCACGCCAAAACGGACGCGGCACGCCACGTCCCTACAATCGAAATGAATTAACCCGCCATAAAAGAAAAGGAAAATCATGAAGAAGTGTCT
This sequence comes from uncultured Bacteroidales bacterium, assembly GCA_902784425.1. Lineage (GTDB taxonomy): Bacteria > Bacteroidota > Bacteroidia > Bacteroidales > Paludibacteraceae > UBA1181. Next base: position 4,343 of record CACZUS010000056.1, on the reverse strand, counting down.
TTTTTTAGTCGTTATTTTTGTTTTGGGCATTAGTTTCAATACCATTATCTCCGGACCTAATGACGTTCCATCTTACCAACAAAAACCACAATTAGATTATTCTAAACAAGTGACCAAACCATCAACTCCGTTAAGTTTATCAAATTCATCAATTCCCAGACCTGAACAATCGGACGATCTTAAACATAGAATTAGCACATCTTTGATGGAATTAAAGGGATCCGCTGCAAAGGAGTATGGTGGTGGTACAGGCACTCAGTCTGTTGAACTTCCAAGATTTTATATCGATATGTTGTATAGACAAAACATCCGTAACATGGGTCTTGGTAATGGCAATATAATGTATATTAATGTTCCAAAAAAATATCCTAAGTTGTTTGTGCAAATAGACTGGACTCCTGATCTTGAATTAAAGGCTGGTGATATCGTTTCATTCGAATCTAAGAATCATAATTATGGACATGCCGCTATTGTTTATGATGGTGGTGTAGGATACAAATTTTCTTTCCTTGAGCAATGGAAAGGCAGCAAAACCATCAGATTGAATAAAAATCCTAAATACTACAAAAGTATTCTTGGCGTTGCCAGACCTATTGGTGAACCTGCAAAATGAATTCAATCATTCCGATACTCAGCATAACCGGCTCCGATAATACTAGCGGAGCGGGGATTCAGGCTGATATTAAAACCATCACCGACTTAGGTGGATACGCGGTGACGGCCATCTCATCCGTCACCGTTCAAAACCAATCTGGTGTGCATACATTGTTACACCTGCCATCTGATATTGTGATTGGTCAAGTGCACTCTGTCATCGACAATTTTCATCCTAAAGCCATAAAATTAGGTATCATGGGCGATGCACCCACCATCCGCCAACTTCGAACGGAAATCGTTGGATGCCCTAAAATCGTCTGCGACCCCGGCATCCTCTCCTCCCATGGCAATCGTCTGATGACCGATGAAGCTATCCACTCTTTTACCCAATACATCCTGCCAATCACCCAACTACTGATTATTCGATGCAACGAAGCCGAACTAATCCTTGGTGAGAAAATCCAAACAGACGATGATATGGTCCGTGCCGCCCAAAAACTAAACAACATGGGAGTGGAATGGATCTTCCTGCGCGGAGGTATGCACACAGAAGGAAGAGTGACCGCCCTTTTGTACGGAAAAAAACACAAACATTTTGTCTCCTCCTACAACATCGAAGGTTGGCAAAGACATGGCGTCGGAGGCGCCCTATCCTCCGCCATCGCCACCCGATTGGGCTTGGGCGACGACGTACCAACAGCCATCACAAAAGCGCATGAATACATGCACAGTCAAGTGGTCTACGCCATCAAAAGCAAAGACCATAACCTTCGTGCCGCCGACCTCTACAACCAACTGCTCTCCTTGATTACCGACCACTATCACGAAGCTCACGACGTAACCTTCTATGCCGAAAAACTGGCTATCACCCCTCGCTACCTTTCTCAAATAACCAATAAACTAGTGGGCAAATCTCCTAAAGATGTCATAGCCGACTACCTCATGCAAAAGGCAAAAATCCTACTCGACACATCAAGACTGAACATCCAAGAGATCGCAGAAAAATTAGGATTCTCATCACAAGTCATCTTCTGCAAATTCTTTCGCGCCCACGAAGGCGTTTCTGCCTCTGCCTACCGTCAATCACACCCATCCAATTTATAAATAGCAGTATAATATTTTACCATTTCGGAACAATTATTTTACCTTTTTGGTTTTTGTTTTTTACTTTGCAACAAAATTAAAAAACAAGTAAAAAGATATGGAAGACAGAACCGAACTAAATCGCAACCTTGCACAGATGTTAAAAGGTGGCGTGATAATGGATGTAACAACACCCGAGCAAGCTCGCATAGCTGAGGCAGCTGGAGCATGCGCCGTGATGGCACTAGAACGTATTCCAGCCGATATTCGTAGAGCTGGAGGTGTCAGCAGAATGAGTGATCCAAAGATGATCAAAGGAATCCAAGAGGCAGTCAGCATACCTGTTATGGCTAAATGTAGAATAGGACATTTCGCAGAGGCACAGATATTGGAGGCCATTGAGATTGATTATATTGATGAAAGCGAGGTGTTATCACCTGCTGATGATATCTATCACATAGACAAACGCAAGTTCCAAGTTCCATTTGTCTGCGGAGCCAAAGATTTGGGAGAGGCATTGCGCAGAATCAACGAAGGTGCAACCATGATTCGTACGAAGGGAGAACCTGGAACTGGCGATGTTGTGCAAGCAGTTCGTCACATGCGTTTGATGCAAAGTGAGATTCGTCGACTCACCTCAATGAGTGTGGATGAGCTATACGAGGCAGCAAAGCAGCTACGCGTACCTTTCGACCTCGTTCAATTCGTACACGACAATGGTAAGTTGCCAGTAGTAAACTTTGCTGCAGGTGGTGTGGCAACACCAGCCGACGCAGCGCTGATGATGCAACTTGGTGCTGAAGGTGTCTTCGTAGGTAGCGGTATCTTCAAGAGCGGCAATCCAGAGAAGAGAGCTCAAGCTATTGTTAAGGCAGTCACCAACTACAACAATCCAAAGATTCTTGCAGAGTTAAGTGAAGACCTTGGAGAAGCCATGGTGGGAATCAATGAAGATGAGATTCAATTACTAATGGCTGAAAGAGGAAAATAAAAAGAATAAATAAAACGAATATGAAACCACTTCGCATAGCAATATTAGCCCTTCAAGGCGCATTTGCAGAACATCAACAAATTCTACAAAAGATCGGCGTAGACTCCCTCCTTGTTCGTAATTTAGCTGATTGGACTCCTGAAGAATTTGATGGCTTAATCATCCCAGGTGGTGAAAGCACCGCCATGCTTCGTATCATGAACGATGAGCAATTGATGATGCCTGTTCGAAATGCCATCCAACAAGGATTGCCTGTTTTTGGCACTTGTGCAGGGATGATATTGCTTGCAAAAGAGGTGGACAACGAGACACGTGAGCGTCTTGCTACCATGGACATTCGCGTGCATCGTAATGCATATGGACGTCAGATGGGTAGTTTCTATACCGAACACGATGTGAACGGTATCGGAACAATCCCTATGACTTTCATACGTGCTCCTTACATAGAAAAAACACTTCAACAAAGTCCGTCAAATACCGAACCCGTCGAAGTGCTTTCCGTTTTAGACAATCACATTATTGCTGCACGTCAGGGAAATCAACTGGTCTGCTCTTTTCATCCTGAGTTGAACGAAGATCTACGCTTTCATAAATATTTCATTTCCATCGTACAACAAAGTAAGTAATAGATCATCTTATTACCGTTGTTTAATGAATTGCTGATAATAGACACCCTCAGCGGTCTCTATTTTTAGCATATAGATACCAGGGATATAGTCGCGCACATCCATCTGGTTGTCTTGCATACTACTTCTCATCACCATACCATACATATCATAGCAAATGCAATTTAGAATCTTCTCACTGCATACGATCTTGATAAAGTCTTTGGCTGGATTTGGATAGAGCACAATCGTATTCTCATGCTTCAACTCCTCTACACCAGACTTATCACATCCCGAACCATTCTTATCGTTTGGTGTAGCCGATAATGTGTTTCCATCATCGCAATAAGAGAAGATAACCCAATCATCTCCATTATCCGTACTTCTTCCATACGACTCATTGGTTGCCAATTTGCCATATTGTACACAATCCAATAGTTCGCCATCTGGTGTCAACAAACAGATTTGTGATGTATTATCCACATCCAATTTGAAATCCAAATAGTTGCTTCCATATCGACTGTCACCCTTTGCCCACAAAAGCAAACGCTCTCCTGGTTTCACGGTTAAATCATCCGAACTATATGGCAATACGGACACCTGAGAGTTCTTACTATTAATATGGCAATACGGACACCTGAGAGTTCTTACTATTACTCAATTGGAAACCAGAAAGATTGATGGCAGATGTGCCATAATTATACACCTCAATCCAATCAGGATATTTGGCATAATCATCTGCATTTTTCGAATTAGCATCACTACTTGGACAAACCTCATTGATAACCAATGCAGGAGTAACGTTTTGAGACTTCTCAAAAATCGCAGTGATTTGGGTTGCACCCTTCAATGAGCCTGACAGATAACCTGGCAAGAACATTGCTTGTTCACCCGATTTCTCCTTTATCTCAATATTTTTCTCTTCCGAGATCTCCCATCCGGAGAATATGTATCCTTCCGGTGCAAATGCATTCACCTGCATGTCATAACCTGCAATATATTTACCATCGAACTTCACAAATGGTTCATCATTCAATGTAAACTTAGCACCTTCCACATTCGAATGG
>CACZUS010000055.1 GCA_902784425.1 uncultured Bacteroidales bacterium | reverse complement strand
TTCGTCCCTCCCGCCTCTCGCGGTGGTGCTTCCCTTGGAAAGCGAGTGCAAAGGTATAACCTTTTTCTTTCCCCTCCAAAACTTTTAGAAACTTTTTTTTAAGGTTTTTTCTTAATGCGCTGATTCGTAGCGAGAAAAATTTTTCAAAATATTATCATTCTACCTTTACCCTCATAGATATATTCCTACTCAATAGAGATTCTCATATAATCTACATCTTTTCTAATATATTACGTCTATCATCAACTATCTAATATTCAACACTTAACAAGCCTCAAGTCTTTATTCTTTCAATAATATTTAAAACAAATACTCTTCAATAGTTTCTCCGAATAAGAACATCATTGATGTTAAAACAATATAAATATAAATAAGAAGAGATGAAAAACAGGAAATAAATAGAGAATAAATTGTTATCTTTGCAAGACAGAAAGATATTCAGATATTTTTCTAATGAAACAAAGTATGTAATATAATCGTATGATTTCAAGAGAAGACGTTCTTCAAATTGGACAAATCCAACGTCCTCACGGATTACAAGGGGAATTAACATTCTCCTTCACATCTGACATTTTCGACGAGATAGAGATTCCCTACTTCATTTGCGAAGTGGATGGAATCTTAGTCCCATTTTTTATCGAAAGTTATCGATTTAAAAATGGCGAGGTCGCATTAGTAAAATTCGAGGGCATTGACACAGAGGATGAAAGTCGATTACTGGTCAACTCTCCCCTATACATAGAAAAGAAGTTCTTATCCGATGAGATTTCTGGAGATGAGATTGAAGGAGCCATTTACTACATCGGCTTTAAGGTTTATGATGAGAATCAACAACAGATTGGTGTAATCAAGGATGTGGACGATGAGACAGAAAACGTTCTCTTCTTGATTGAAGACGAGACCGGGAAAGAGTTTATCATACCAGCATGTGATGAATACATTCTAGAGATTGACGACGACAAAAAGACAATTCAAATGCAGTTGCCTGAAGGGTTGTTATCCATGAATGATGAAGAATAAAAAGCAGAAAAGAGATTCAAGATATGAAAGAAAATGAAATGATATTTGGCATCCGTGCCATCATAGAGGCAATTAGGTCTGACAAACAGATAGACAAAATCATTCTGAAAAATGATTTGCAGAGTGAATTGGCAAAAGAATTGTTTGCAGAACTAAAGTCAATGCCCAATGTACAAGTACAACGAGTTCCAGGAGAAAGATTAAATCGATATACTCGAAAAAATCATCAGGGTGCGATAGCCTTTATCAGTCAGACCACCTATCAAATGATTTCCGACCTCATCCCATTGCTATATGACGAAGGCAAGTCTCCGTTATTTGTTGTGTTGGACGGGGTGACTGATGTGCGGAACTTCGGAGCCATCGCGCGTACGTGTGAATGTGCGGGGGTTGATGCCATCGTCATACCTATGAAAGGTGGTGCTGCTGTCAATGCGGATGCCATCAAAACTTCTGCTGGTGCACTACATACGATCCCCGTATGCAAAGAGAGCAGTTTAGTCTCCGCCATAAAATTCATGAAGCAATGTGGCATTCGAGTTGTTGCAGCTTCAGAGAAAGGAAGTTTAAATTACACGAAATCCAACCTACATGACCCCGTGGCGATTGTGATGGGAGCAGAAGACAAAGGGGTGTCACCTGAAGTCTTACGACTATGCGACGACATGGTACAAATACCTATCAAAGGAAAGATTTCCTCCTTGAATGTGTCGGTAGCGGCAGGAGTGATGATTTACGAAGCGGTCAGACAACGAGAAGGATAACCCAGCAAAGATTGAACGGAAGTGGAAATATTATACGAAGATAATCATATCATCATTGTCAACAAGAACTGCAAGGAGATTGTTCAAGGAGACAAGACAGGCGACAAACCTTTATCGGAGATCGTACAAGAGTACATCAAAGAGAAATATTGCAAGCCCGGCAATGTATTCATCGGTGTGGTGCACAGATTGGATCGTCCCGTAAGTGGATTAGTTGTATTTGCCAAAACGTCCAAAGCACTGAGTCGACTGAACGAAATGTTTCGTGTGCATGATTTAACGAAACGTTATTGGGCTATTGTAAAAAACAGGCCTCCAAAGGATGAAGATTTTCTAACAAATTATCTGGTTAGAAACGAGAAGATGAACAAAACCTTTGTCTACGACGAACGAGTTGAAGGTAGCAAGAAATCGAATCTAACCTATAAAGTGATTGGGAAAACAGACAATTACTATCTGCTTGAAGTGGACTTGATGACGGGAAGGCATCATCAGATTCGCTCCCAATTGGCACACATAGGGTGTCCGATAAAGGGTGATTTGAAATATGGTTATCCGCGTTCCAACAAGGATGGCGGAATCAGTCTCCACGCAAGATCCATCCGATTCATTCATCCTGTTTCAAAACAGGAGATTAGTGTGATAGCGCCCACGCCGAAAGACGATGTTTTGTGGCAAGAGTTTGAAAAGCAAGCGAATGAAATTAATATATGAAGCGTAAATCAATCCATACAAAATTTATTGTAATGGTTGTCTATTTATTATGGACTTCCCTACCGTCGTTGAATGCAGAAGAATATACGCATATTCAGGCTCTATTTGATTCTATTAAAGAATGTAGAAACGATTCAATGAAGATAGCGATGAATGTGCGACTGACACAAAAAATCTCCGCACTGTTGGAAGATCCGTCCTCATTTGACAATCCTTTCAATCAATTATATAATTTAGGAAAGATATACTCAGACGACAAGGTTGTCCGCATCTATACATGGTCATTCCCATTGGAAGACAAAAGTTATCAATACGGAGGATTCATTCAATATAGACAAAAAGGAGTTGTAACCACTACCCCACTGCAAATAGCAGGCGAACCTATCGTACCTGCAGAGAATGGGAAAATAGACAACAAGCATTGGTATGGAGCATTGTATTATAAAGTTTTCAAGGTAAAGAAGAAGAAAGAAACATACTACATAGCCCTAGGATGGTCTGGTTTTAATGCCGCAACCGATTTTAAAATCATAGAGCCCATTCAATTTGCCAAAAACGGGAAAATGCAGAACATGGGAAAGATGGTGTTTAAAGAGACTGGGAGGAAGTCTCCGTTTCGAATCATCCTAGAATATAATTCTGACGGGAAAGTAGCATTGGACTTCGACTCACAAAAGGGAAAGATTTTGTTTGATCATCTTTCTCCTATCGACCCCATCTACACAGGTATTCGTTCCTACTATGGACCCGATTTCACCTACGATGCTTTCATATTAAAAAAGGGGGATTGGTATTTTACGGAAAACATCGATGCAAGAAACAAATAATGACAATCAATAAATAAAAGATAAAATGAAACATAAAATAAAAATGTTAGCTATGGCAACAATATTAATGACATCTTGCGGAACAGGAAACGAGAAACAAGATAGTGAAGAATCATTCAACTATCATGTGGATCGATTTGCAGACGTGGAGGTTCTTCGTTATCAAGTTCCCGATTTTGAAAGTTTAAGCTTACAACAAAAAAAACTAATCTATTATTTATCACAAGCTGCTATTGAAGGAAGAGATATTTTGTATGATCAGAACAACAAATACAATCTGACCATTCGAAAAACATTGGAAGCTCTATTCCTCAACTATTCAGGAGACCGTCAGAACAAAGAGTTCGAAGGTATCATCACTTATCTAAAGCGTGTATGGTTTTCAAACGGCATCCATCATCACTATGCCACAGATAAATTCGAACCTGATTTTTCAAGAGCCTATTTCGAGATGGTTGTTCAGACGCTTCCTGCAAAGGTTTTACCATTAGAGGAATACAATGGGGATGTTAAGAAGTTACTAAGCACTATATGTCCTGTCATTTTCGACAAAAATCTATATGCAAAGCGTGTAAATCAAGCTGAAGGTGTGGACGTCATAGCGACTTCCGCCAACAACTATTATGAAGGTGTAACGGAGAAAGAGGTCGATGCTTTCTACAATGCCATGAGAGACCCTAACGATACGATGCCAATCTCGTATGGGTTGAACAGCAAACTGGTCAAAGAGAATGGCAAACTAGTTGAGAAGGTATGGAAAGTGGGTGGCATGTATTCCAAACCGATTGAGAAGATTGTCGGTTGGTTGGAAAAGGCTGCCGAGGTAGCAGAGAACGACAAGCAAAAGAGTGTGATTCATTCTTTGATTGACTACTACACAACAGGAGACTTGCTTACATTTGATGAATATAGCATCCTATGGGTTCAGGACACTGACTCTCGCATTGATTTTGTAAATGGATTTATAGAGACATACGGTGATCCTTTGGGTATTAAAGCAAGTTGGGAATCTGTAGTCAACTTTAAGAACATTGAAGCTACCAAAAGAACGGAAAAGATCTGTGCAAATGCGCAATGGTTTGAGGATCATTCACCAATTGACCCTCGATTCAAGAAACCAGAATGCAAGGGTGTCAGTGCAAAAGTGATCAATGCAGCCATCTTGGGTGGAGATTGTCATCCTGCCACTCCTATCGGAATCAATTTACCGAATGCTAACTGGATTCGTCAAATGCATGGTTCCAAATCGGTGACATTGGAAAACATCACAGAAGCATACGATAAAGCAAGCATTGGAAACGGATTTAACGAAGAGTTCGTATGGAGTCAGACTGAGATTGATTTAATCGAAAAATACGGATTTCAATCAGACAATCTACATACAGATTTGCATGAATGTTTAGGCCATGGTTCTGGACAGATGCTTCCAGGTGTGAGTCAGGACACATTGAAAGTATACGGAGCAACCATAGAAGAAGCACGTGCCGATTTGTTTGGTTTGTATTATGCAGCAGATCCGAAGATGGTAGAACTAGGATTATTACCTAATATGGATGCATACAAGGCAGAGTATTATAAGTATATGATGAATGGATTGATGACACAGCTCACTCGAATCGAGATTGGTAATAACATTGAAGAGTCGCACATGCGTAATCGTCAGTTGATTGCACGCTGGGTTTATGAGAAAGGCAAAGGCAATCAAGTGGTTGAATTGAAGAAAAGAGATGGAAAGACATTTGTCGTCATCAATGATTATGAGAAGATGAGAGATCTTATTGGACAGTTATTAGCAGAAATCCAGAGAGTAAAATCAGAAGGTGACTTTAATGGAGCCAAACAGTTGGTAGAACAATATGGTGTAAAAGTGGATCCTGAATTACACAAGGAGATAAAAGCACGCTATGAGGCATTAAACTTAGCGCCATACAAAGGATTTGTCAATCCAGTTTACCATCCTGTCACCAATGACAAAGGGGAAATCATCGATATAAAGGTGGACTATACAGAAAGTTTTGTCAAACAAATGATTCGTTATTCGAAAGAATATAGTAATCTATAAAAGGGAAAACGCAAGGCAATATAGATGATTAACATCTGAGCCTTGCGTTTTTTTCTCAAAAATTATTTAAGGACTGCCTTAAAAATTTTGTTTCTGGTGTTATGTTATCCAAATCATTTACAACTATAACGCGCATCACTCTAGTGCGTACCTTTCGATCATAACGAGTGGCTGGCAGCCATTTCCCACTAGTTCGTTCCACTGCTCTATACACTACTTCATCCAATTTGGCATTTGTACTTTTTTTCACTTTTAAATTGGTAATTGAGCCATCACGTTCCACAACAAACTGAACTCCGAACCCAAGATTCGATTTCTCCTCTTCTGTAAGGTTCTTGTATTCTTCGCTTCTATAAATATATGTTAGAACCTCATTATAAAATCTTATTTCCCCATCCTCATTATTTCTGTAACAAGCAGTATAATCCACATTCATAAAGATGGAGGTGTCACTTTCTATTTGATCTAAAAAGGCTTTAGGAACAGGTTTTGGATCAAATTCTGGAGGAGGAGGAACCATATTTGTCAAACTATCCCAACCCTCATAAAACCAATCAGGAAGTCTAATTTCACCATCTTGATAAATAAAATCATCCTCATTCACAAATGAAATAACAGTAGTATCTTCATCAGCAGTAATAGGTTTTGCTGTTTGCTGATTTTCGCAAGCAGACAATGACAACATTGAAGTAGCCAATCCAACAATCTTTATTGCCTTACCAGCCTGTTGTCTAAGATAGAGTTGGTTCTCAATGTAACGTACTTCCGACTCACATTTAGGGCAAGTACCTTTGCAATTCCCTTTGTTGGAGCATGGCGTTGGATTGTAATATATATCATTTGCATCCGCAATGACCTTGCGTATCTCTTTTAGTTTGTTGCATTTATTTTTTCCATTGTTCATAAGCTATATATTTTTAATTAAGCTCTAATAGGGAGTCTTAAAGTAGAATTTGAAATCATCCAACAAATGTATTAAAATTAGACTATAATACAATCCATTTAAACCATTGTTAAGAATACGCCTTTTTCATAAATTATGTTAAAATCATTCGGATGACAAATATTTTCGCACAAATCAAGAAGCGATTAGATTAAAAATATTTATACTTGCACAAAATATAAATTTACATATATATGCACGATTGAAAAATAGAAGCAATTTAAGGACCTTGTTATTAAGCATTCTTATAATAGCGATTCAAATAATTAAAAATAGATGTGTATGAAAAAAAGTTTACAAAAAAGCTTAGGGCTTTTTGTGTTCCTACTAGGAATGGTAGGGAGTGCCCTTGCCCAAGGCGCACAAATGCTGCCTCTGGTGGCAGAAACAGATTTCTCTTGTTCGGACAAAGATTCCATGGCTAGTTTTGCGGCAATAGGAGAAGTGAATGGATTCGGCAGATCTTACTTTACGCCTACCTTGTCAACACCGCTTAATGTGGTAACATCAACCAAATCCACAACTACGGAGTCTGATTTCCTTAGCAAAATGCAGTACGCTGTCACTTCTAATCCAATTCGATTAGACTCTTTGCGTTTCTTCGACAACGAGAATAACGGAATTTGGGGATTCGTTGTCTCTGGAAAGAATATTATAAATGAACCAATACTCAGCTTCAATGTAAGCGGAGTAAAAAATGGAGGCAAGTATAGAATTGAAATAGACATATGCAATCCGTTGTCTAAAGATTATTTGGAGACAAGTGGTTCTGCTCCACAACCACATTTGTCTGCTAGTTATCAATCAATGATACGTGTAGGAGTTAATAATACGTCTACAAGTCAAGGTACATTATTGAAAGCAATTCCTAATAAGGCCGGTGAATGTATCACCCAGTCTGTTTCGTCACCTATATCTGTTCAGCAAGATTTGAGACCTATTTCAGGAAACAAATTAACGGTAAATATATATATCGGGCAAATGGCAGAAGGTGAAGCTTTGATGATAAAAAGCATTAGAGTCTATGCAGAAACTGAGCCTACCATTTCTGGTCAAAACGAGGCATGTATAAATGGAAAGTCAATTAAATTAACTGCAAATAACATTGGCAAAAACTCGACGATTCAATGGTATAGAAATAATGTGAAAATCAGTGGAGCGGCAGGACAGACACTCTTCCACATTCCTGGAGACGCAGCTGGGACCTTCAAGTATTACTGCAGAGTCAATATACCTAGTGGAGACATTATACAATCTAAGGAATACATTGTCAACGACATAATTTGCTGTATAGACGAAACAGGAAAGGCTATTTCACGTCGATTGGTATGGCAGGAGGACTTCGGCACCTTCACGTCCGACTCCACCTATTGGACTTGGAACTATTCTGACTTGAATGCGCCTAAGAAAGTGACGCACAACGATGGAAAGAAATGGACATCCTGCTACGATTTAGTTATTCCAGGAACTGTATGTGACACCGCACCATCCGAGGGTAAATTCACCGTGGCCGGCAATGTGACAAGTATATATACTGGCGCAACAGAAGGTACGCAATGGGAATGGGAGGCCATGTGCTTTAATGGCAAATATCCTATGGAGAACAACTCCTACTCATTCGTTCCCGACCACACTTACCAAGGATCTGACTTCGGAGGCATGTTGTTCATCAACGGAGGCAACAAAGCCGGCGATGTAATCTACTCAAAGGGAATCTCAAGTTCAATCTTAAAGGGACAAAACGTGACGGCTAGATGTCATGTGAACAATTTCTCGGATGCGGTCAACCCAGTAAAAATTCAAATTCAACTGACAGACATGAAGACGGGGAATGTTGCCAAATCAACAGAAGTTACACGCTACAGCAACTCTGACGGAATCGACTGGAAACAAGCTTCTGTTAGTTCTTTCATCGAAGGAGATTCTATTTTGATTCAAATCATTAACGTTGTTGGTGGTAATGATTACAACGAAAAGGGCAACGACCTCATCTTGGACGACATCCAACTCTTGCTCTGCGATGATTCGAGGAACCCAGACACGACTGGCATTCTCGCGAATTATGCGCCTACAATCGAGGGAGACACTATACGTTGCTCATACGAGACATCTGTTTACCGTTTATCCGAAAAGGCTCCGGAAGGTTGCGAATACTATTGGAGCAAGGACAGAGGTCCTTTCACAAAGGGAGGGGACAGCTGCATTGTAAAAACAGCTAACAATGACGTAGCCAGCACACACCGTTTAACCTGTAGAATAATCTCTCCTGACGAGGATGAGGTAACGGTTTCAATTAACTACGAAACAATCGGTGTGGGATTATCCTTGAAAGTAGAATCAGACCCAGAGGATATCTCCAAAAAGAGCTTTACAGCCATTGCAGAATCACCAAAACATGTGCAAAAATACTATTGGATTGTCAATGGTCAACCACTTTCCATAGAGGATCTTGACCTAGGAGCAGGGCCAATCAATTTGAAATTCGACGATGAGGGAAGCCTTGTCGAAGTGTATACAATATCCACTCATGGTTGCAAATCCGACACTGTTTCCTCAGTAATCGATAGTCGTCCAACTTGCGAGGACGAAAACGGCAACAAGACGCCTCAAACATTGATCTGGCAGGAGGACTTCGGTACCTTCACGTCCGACTCAACTTATTGGACTTGGGATTATTCCGACTTGAACGCGCCTAAGAAAGTGACGCACAACGATGGTAAGAAGTGGACCTCTTGTTACGGATTAGAGATTCCAGGAACTGTATGTGACACCGCACCATTCATAGAGGGCAAATACACCGTGGCTGGTAATGTGACTTGCTCATATGACGGTGTAAACGGAGGTACGCAATGGGGTTGGGAGGCCATATGCTTTAACGGCAAATATCCTCGCGAGAACGGCTACACATTCGTTCCTGACCACACTTACCAAGGTTCTGACTTCGGTGGCATGTTGTTCATCAATGGAGGCAACGAAGCTGGTGATGTAATCTATTCAAAACAGATTAAAAGTTCAAAACTGAAAGGCAAAAACGTGACAGCTAGATGTTTCGTGAACACCTTCGCAGACGCACCAAACCCAGTAGAAATATACATACGTGTGACAGACACGAAGTCTGGAGTCTCTGTATCATCTAACACAGTGACAAGGAACACCCAAACAGACGGATTAGCATGGTTTGTGGCGGATGCTTCAAACGTCATTGAAGGTGATGAGGTTTTGATTGAAGTTGTTGATGCTATTGGAAGTCAACAAACCAACGTTATAGGCAACGACCTCATCTTGGACGATATCCAACTCTTCGTGTGCGATACCCCTGAACTTGAAGGCGTGGAAACACAACCTGCGGAATATATGGACGAACTAGTAAACGTCTATACAATCTCCGGGATCATCATAAAAACCAACGTTAAGAGATCAGAGGCTTTGAATGGATTGAAAAAGGGCACCTACTACATCGTAGGTCACGAGAAAGTGCTGGTTGACCTATAATCCAACCATCACTAAAACTGATGCGGGCTGTTCCAAAAAATGGAACAGCCCGTTTTTATAGGTCTTTCCTTATATGAGACTTATTTCTAGTGGTTTTTGCAATTAGTTTGCTTCCAATTCCAAGAAACCTTTTATTTTTCCGCAAACAGACTATACAAGTTTCGTAAATTAGCAATAAATACGTATCTTTGCAAAACAAAAAGGCTCCGTAGTTCAGTTGTATAGAATGTCAGATTCCGGTTCTGAAGATCGCGGGTTAGAATCCCGCCGGGGTCACAAAAAAGGAGAAACGATCTTTGTGGTTGTTTCTCCTTGTATTTTAATACCACGACTGCATGATTCTCGGCAACAAGGGCTATTTAAGCGCCCCTAGTCAACAAAACACTGGCGAAGGTAAATCCATGTACATAGGACTCTCCTTTTTGTTTGTCACGATTAGACGAATAATTTTTCGAATCGTATCCGCTATCTTTATGAAAAATGGACGCCAATTACCATTCAATGCCATGTCTATGCACATCTCTTCCACGTCACAGTCCCGTAATTGTAAATCCTCATTCCTATAAGATTCTGGGATTAATATTCATATTCTCCTTCTGTAGTACTGCTGATTTGTAAAAAATGCCCATCTGGACCTAATTCCAATTCCTTCTTAGTTATGAGACCTCTATCATTATGAACCCACAAAATTCTCTTGTTAGCCAATATTTCGGATTTAACCACTTCAAATCCTATGTCAGAGCCTTCTTTCGGAAAACTTTTATATCCATAATAGACACAGAGATGATCTGAAACAATGTTTTTCCTCTTAGACATGACCCACAAATCAAATTTAAGTGCGTCCAAGTCTTCTGTTTTTAGAATAAGACAATGGAAATCACTATGAAGCGGAACAAATCCAATCAAACCTATCTTCGGCTTGAATATGAATGTTTCAGGCGACCCGCACACTCCCCATCTTAAAGGTATTATACTATATATTTCAAAAAATTCCGGTGAAGAGGAAATATTAATTTTCAAAGAATCAGAATTCAGAAAGTTGTTAACTATTGTATCACTAAATGATGCCACAACTGGCATAGATCTATAGTTTGACAAGGGCAACTTTAATTCCCTATCAAAATAATTCTCAATCGCATTATTTTGCCATTTCAGTTTCACTTCATTTTTTGTGTCATAAACGATTACACCATTCTCGTCTATGTATCCATGGTTCTCGTATTCCTCTTCTCTGTCATATTTAACGATTTCTTCGTCCTCGTAGTGGGTCTTTATGTGGAAGTAATAGTGAATTTTCATCCCCTCGTCGATGGTGAAGTAATTCTCGTCAATCAGAACATCTTCCACTATTTCCCATGAACTATGATTGTACATGCATTGCGAGGAGATGAGTTCGAAGTTTTTATCGAAAGTGATTATGTAACTTATATTTTCATCTGTCATGTTTTCCCTGGCTAATAAAGTGAAATATTTGGAGGTGTCTTGTAAATAACCGACCAACCTGTTACATAACGTAAATGACTTCTTGGAGGGGAGTGACATGTGCTCGTCGATATAGAACATTAGCTCACGCCAGATGGAGTCAGACTCACTGGTTTGGCAAGAGGGGGCTTCGTTCAACGCTCGAATGTCCATTCGTAGTTTGTACGGCAAAGTCAAAGGCTTGCTTGACTCCATCACAAATCTGAAATTCTTGCGATATTGAACTGCCTCTTGTACATAATAAGCCTCCATTTCCTCTTTCGTAGGTTGATATTTTCGACGAATGATGTGTCCATTCAACTTATTTCTATATTCCTTATACCAACCATCGTAGGATTTACGTAATGAAATCTCAACGTTATCATCCACATCACTATCATTTGCATAGGTTGTATCACTATCGTTGTAACCCGTCTCTCCTCCCGTATGACTATTGCATGAGATGAATAGAATAGACACAACGGTGATAACTATAAATACTAATTTGTTCATCTTCTTATTTCCGTAACACATAAAAGAATGAGTGAAATAGCCCCCTCAGACACTTCAAAGGCAAAACATCCCTATTCTTCACATCCTGACAAAGCTTCACCTTTGTCAGTCACATAACTGGCAAAGGGCATAGGAAGTTTTTTTGCAAATATATTTACATTTACAGAAACTTCTCATTTGTTCAGCAATTTTTCTGGTGTACAAATCGAATGTCACTATCAACAAAAAAACCGAAGCAGACATGCTACTTCGGTTTTTATATATTAAGCATTATAATTTGCTTTTTTTTATTTCTCTATAGGAACGATACGGAAGTTATCAACACACATAAAGATCTGAGGTTCACCTTCAGGCTGACCGAACTGAAGGAAGCTAAAGTTAGTTGCTTGTTTCAACTTATCTTTATAGTTGTAATTAGCAACAGGCTCATCGCTTGACGTATTGTGACAGAATTCAGTCAAAGGAATTGTGATTGTAGTCCAAGAGTCAGTATAGAAACCATCTGGAGTATTCTCGTAAGGTTTCCAGAAACAGATTGGAGAGAAATCACGACCGTGTTTATCAGGGGAGTTGATTGGTCCAAAGAAGATCTCTGTTCTGATTCCTTTGTAAGGGATTTCTTTAGGAACAAAAACTTCAAACTTCAAAGCCAACTCTTCCAACTCATATTTTTCAAACACATTACCAGCTACAGAGACAGGACCACGACCACCTTCAAGAGGGTTAGCCACATATTGGATCCATACTGTTTGGTTCATAGACCATGCATTAGAATATTTTGCATAGAGGAATCCATAATCCTTGCTACATGGTTCTGGCAATTTAGCGCCATTAGGGAATGGAGTGATTGAATCACCCATTTCAAGAGTACCAGTGATAAGTTCTCCCTCTTCATCCATAGGGCTCCATCCACCCCAAGTTGGCAAATACTTGTCAAAGTTAACAATCGTATTACGGTTGTCTCTGAAGAAGAATTTTGATAATGATTTACCGTTAGGAGAGCTAACTCTAATACGTCCGTCTTTTGTACCTTCTGGCACAATGACCTCTACCATAGTATCGTTTTGAGAAACGATTTCAGCAGGGGTTTCCACATCTGGGAATGTGATAATTGCTCCTGTCAGGTTCTTTCCATAAATGATAGCTTTCCCACCATCTGGAACAAACTCACACTTCATACTTGTTAACTGAGGAACAAGGCAACAACCTTTCTTGCTATTATTCTCGCCCTGATCGCCATTACTACAACTGCTCATCAATCCTGCACAAAGCAAAGAAGCAATGAATAAAATTTCTTTTCTCATATCTTTACGTATTAAAATTTGTTTTTTCTAAGTTATCAGATTAGGTGATACTGAAAGTACCATTTCATTCTAATATATGCAAACCTAAATAAAAGATTTGTCAATTCCAAAAAAAAATTAACTCAATTTAGTACTTTTTTTGAATTTTTCGTATTGTATTCTTTTCGCAGAAATAGGTTATATGTTATGCAACATAAAGCCGAACAGAAAAACATTTAAATGTCAGTATTTTTCACAATGGCACAATATATATTAACGACTATTCTTCAAAAGTATGTAAGGAAAGTTCTTCCCCATTCCACGTTGCATAACTGAAATGGGTAATCCAGTCGCCTAAAATCAAGACTCTTTTGTCATTCGGAATTGTCAAATCTAAAAGGATATGACGATGTCCAAAAATGAAATAATCAATATAGTTATGCGTCTTCGCATACTCTTTAGCAAACTTTACCAAATATTCCTTATCTTCACCAAGGTATTGTTCTCCTGCCGATCCTTGCTTCTTTTTTCTATTATATCTTGACCATGCATATCCAAATGGAACTGTCAAACGAGGATGAATGGTTTTATACAAAGCCTGGCAGAACTTGTTTCTGAAAAATTTTCTCATAAATCGGAATGACAGACTTGGATCTCCCAATCCATCACCATGAGCTACATAAAAATGTTTGCCATCCAATTCTATTTCAACGCTATCCGTATAAACTGTGGCACCAATCTCTTTGGGGAAATAGTCGAACAGCCATGTGTCATGATTACCTATAAACATATATACAGGGATACCATCATCCACAAACTCAGCCATCTTACCTATGAAGCGGACGAATCCCTTTGGTACGACATTTTTATATTCAAACCAATAATCGAACATATCGCCCACCAAATAGAGCGCCTTTGCCGTCGGTTTGATTTGGTTGAGCCAACGCACCAATCGCTTTTCGCTTTCAATGGGATCTTCATACACATTCAATCCCAAATGAGCATCAGACGCAAAATATACTATCTTCCCTGTAGAATCCATCTCTTATAACAATCCTAATTCCAACAATGCCTCTTCCGACATTCTGTCTTTCGTCCACTCTGGTTCAAAAACCAAATTGACAACAGCCGATTTTACACCTTCTATTCCCTCCACTTTCTGCTTCACATCTTCTAATATGAAATCAGCAGCAGGACAGTTAGGCGCAGTCAACGTCATATCAATCGTAACGGTTCCATCCTCTTTTACATCAATGTTATAAACCAATCCAAGTTCGTATATATCAACAGGAATTTCTGGATCATACACGGTCTTCAAGACTGAAACTATCTTTTCTTCTAATTCTAAAAACTCATTCATAACAAATCGCATTTACGTTTAAAATGAAATCTCTCAAATACCACAATTATCATCAACATGAAACAAACGTACCATCTTTTTCGATTCTTACAACAATGGACTGAACAACCGAGCCAATGACTCTTTGATTTTCTTGCGAGATGGTCTCTCCATCCACTCTTTTTCATCAATCTTCACCGAATTTCTCAAATCCTCTTCAAAAATCGATATGAGATTTGTGGTGGTATTTTGGTCATACACAATGGTATTTAATTCAAAATTTTGCTCGAAACTTCTAAAATCCATATTAGCACTTCCGATAAAGGAGATGTCGTCATCCACAATTGTCATCTTACTATGGATAAAGCCTGGTTGATAGAGATAAACCTTAATGCCAGCTTTAAACATCTGGTCAAGGAAAGAGTAAGAGCTATACAACGTAACCTTGGCATCCGATTTTTTCGGCAAGATCAAGCGTACGTCAACTCCCGACAGCGAAGCTATCTGTAAAGATGTAATCAAACTTTCCGGAGGAATAAAATAGGGAGTCTCGATGAAGATTCTCTTCTTTGCCAATGCGAAGGCCTTTACATAAATCTGCATAATAGATTCCCATTGCATATCCGGACCACTTATCACAGTTTGAATCATCACATCGCCCTTTGCCTCTGGTTGAGGATAATATTCACTATCTTCCACCAAAGATTGCTTAACAAAGTACCAATCCTCGAAAAAGGTCTTTTGAAGTCCCAACACCACACCACCTTCCAAACGAGCATGAGTGTCGCGCCATTTTCCCCAAGACAAACCTTCCAAATAACGATCTGCAATATTAATACCTCCTGTATAAGCAATCATACCATCTATCACCAAGATTTTACGGTGATTCCGATAATTCACGTGACTACTAATGTATGGCAAACGCACCTCCAAAAAGCTTTCCACCTCAATACCTTCCGCACGCAACTCCTCCATGTGACGTTTCTTAAATCGCCAGCTCCCCACATCATCAATAATCACACGTACCTTCACACCCTCTCTTGCCTTCTCTTTCAAGGCCTCCATCATGCGAGTACCCAACTTATCTGGAATAAAAATATAATACTCCAAATTGATATGATGTTTTGCTTTCTTTATGTCCTGAAAGATAGACTCATACAATGCGGTTGCATCCGTATATACAGAAATGGTATTATGCTCAAACAATGGAGAATCCGCATTAGAAGCTGCCACCTCAGCTATGGCTAATTGACTGTCTGTAAGTGACAAATCAGAAAGATCATGAGAAGTCACCACCTCATAATTTTTCAAAAGATGGAAACTTCGCTTGGAGATGATTCTTTTCTTTCTGAATTTTTTTCCAACAAGCAGGTAAAAAAGGAATCCAATGACAGGAACAAAAAGGAGGACAAAAATCCAAGCAATCGACTTTACCGGATTTCTATTCTCCATCAATAAAAAGAGTATTGTCGTAAAGATGGTATAAAAATACACCACCAATAGTACAATGTATGCTATTTCCCAAATAATCATCTATCTTCCTTTTTACTTTCTTTTACTACCATCTCATTTACATTTCCGATAAAAAGAAATGTCATTATCTCCCATAATTTGGTAACTATATTTCCGTATATTGGGACTATCCACATCAAAAGAAGGTGCTTTCACTCCCTCTCCTATCAGCAAAGAATGATTGCATTCAATACGAACCTCATCCCATAATTCCTCATCAATAAAGGACTGAAGGAACATCTTACCACCTTCGACTATCAACGACTCAATTCCTTTTTCATACAAAACATTCAACATTGAATTTAGATTCACCCGTCCATCGCCCTTAAACTCGCACTCCAAATATTCAACATTAGGAAAGGAAGATGCAGGCTTCTGTTTTGTAATGACATACGTCATACAGGTTCGATCGTATAATTTCGCACTTTGAGGCACTTTCAGTTCTCTATCCAAAAGAAGACGTATCGGTTGTTTTCCTTGCACATAACGAACGGTCAATGATGGGTCATCCATCAATGCGGTATTGGTTCCAACAAGGATAGCTGACTCCCCAGCACGAAATTTATGCATTTCAATCAACGTCTCATCCGATGATATTCGAAGAGGTGATTCCGAGGAGCTCCGTCTCAACCGATCTACATATCCATCATGAGTCATCGCCCATTTCAAGAACACATAAGGTCTTTTTTGTTCATGATATGTAAAGAAACGTCTGTTCAACCATCTACCCTGCTCATTCAACACACCATATTGAACATTTACTCCTGCTGCGCGTAATTTTTCGATACCCTTTCCATCTACTGCAGGAAATGGATCTCGATTACATATCACCACATTAGGAATTCCTTTCTCAATTATCAAATCTGCACACGGAGGTGTTTTGCCATAATGACAGCACGGTTCTAAGCTAACATACATCGTCGATTTACGAAGAAGTGATTCATCTGAAACTGAAGATATTGCATGCACTTCAGCATGAGGTCCTCCATATTTTTGATGATATCCTTCTCCTATCACCTCATCACCACACACAATCACAGCACCGACCATTGGATTAGGCGAAACCTCTCCAAACCCTTTTTCTGCCAATTGAAGGCATCTGCGCATACACTCCTCGTCTGTCATACAATTAAAATAAAAATCAAAGATACAAAAAAAGCCTAAAAACTCCAAAAATATTGTTCTTCCTTTTGTGTGGGAGTGCATGTTTCACAATAGAGACGAATACAACATTTATCACATCGTGGAGAAACTGCTGTGCAATACTTTTTCCCATGTTCTATCATCTGACGATAGAGTGCTTTCATCCGATTCGCTGGGACAAACTGGCACAAGGTTTTCTCCGTTTCCAACACATCTGTCGACAACGAAATCCCAGTCCGATAAGATAATCGCTGAACATGCGTGTCCACAGGAAACGCATTTAGTCCAAAAGCCTCAACAGAGAGCATGTTGGCTGATTTACTGCCAACGCCAGGAAGCGAAAGTAACGTCATTCGATCTGAAGGAACCTCACCTCCATATCGTTGATCGATTATCTGTGCAGTTTTCCGAAGGTTCTTCACCTTCACCTCCGAATAGGTTACATCTTTGATAATCTGCAACAAATCATCTTCGTCGGAAAGGCTTAATGCATGAGCGTTAGGGTATTTTTCAAATAGTGTATGGACTACTCGATTCACGCATTCATCCTGCGTCCGAGCAGAAAGAATCAAGGCAATCAATAGTTGAAACGGAGAATGAAAAATTAGCGGGCAATGCGATGCTCCATACTCTTTTTCCAAGAGGTCCGCAATTTTCAAGCAACGTTCTCTTCTACTCTGTGGCATCGGATGAATGTTTAGTCAGATAAGATTCCATAATCTGCTTCATTTGCTCAACCGATATACCCTTGGACTGATAATAAGAGACAAATTCAACTGCTTCTCGTTGAGATTGAGACAAATTCTTTAGATCATCAGATAGTTTTATCTGTAAGAAAATCAGCAAATCAGGAGATGAGAAATCATAAAAAGAAGCCAACTGAGAAGTTTCCGTCACTTCAGAAGCCGAAACCAATGTACCAGACGAAGAGTATAACCATTTAGCATGGAATAAAGTATTCATTGCAGTAGTCTGCCGAATCACCTCTTCTGTTGCTGTACGTTTTCCCTTTTCATAATATTGATAATATCCCTCCAATGATTTTCTAAACATGAAGGCTGTTTGGTTTTTTATCTCCGAAACCAGCAGTTTAAAGAATGCGGCAGATCGTTCTTTGGTCGGGTCACTCAACATTTCATCCATTCCGACAAACATCTTATCCTTAATGATTTGTGCACCATTATCCACCTGACGCAAAGAAGATGGATGAAGATTCAGAGACTCCAACACCCACGGAGAAGGTTGGCGTTGAACCTCCAACACGTTCAATCCGAAATGCAAACCTGCGGCCGACAGGAACGTATATACGGCATCTCTTTTTTCTGGCAGTATTTCATTCTCAACAAACTCATTCTCGAAAAAATATACATTCCGATTATCCTTCAAAAAAGATGAGAGCAATGAATTTTTCAGATAACAATTCTTTATTGGTTGAAATGATTGACTTCCATCCGCACACTTAACCAACAAGAAAGGAACATCCGCAACAGTTTGTAGGAAAGCCTTTCGTTCATCCGACAAAAATGGCAAAGAGTGATAATAATCAGATATAAGAGATAAATGGCGAGCCACTTGTTGTAGGTTATCCACCGACATCATACGATTCGTATAAAGAGGCAGAATATTTTCAAGTATCTCCGCCAACGCACCCGGTTCCTTCAATCCTACGAACTCAAAGAAGTTTTTACATTTTGGATATTCCAACAATGAGGGATGAATCGCATCAAAGTGATGATCTGAGCCAGAGGTCAAATAGATTGAAGGCTGAGGATCATCCGCTTGATTATATGCAGCATGATATAAGCCATCTTCGCAATAAAATATTGGGAGAATCTTCAGCAACGTATCATTTGCCTTCCACAACGATTTTTTATTGGAAAGAAATGAATAAAAATCTTTCAACCACTGAATAGTTTTCCCTTGCAAGAGGGATGGAGAGAGTGATTTCAATACGGACAAAGTATCCACATGGCAATGAATGGCGTG
>CACZUS010000054.1 GCA_902784425.1 uncultured Bacteroidales bacterium | reverse complement strand
CAGGACCGTCGATGGAGACGTAAGGCTATTGAACGATTGGCCTCCTTCTCTCCTAAACGAATTTTGGATGTGGCTACGGGTACGGGCGATTTTGCTATTGTGGCAGGTCTCTCATTGAATCCTGATTACTTGCTGGGCGTAGATATCTCTGAAGGAATGATGAATGTGGGTCGTGAAAAGGTGCAACGATTGGGACTCTCCGACAAAATCTCCTTTCAATATGAGGATGCTACGGAACTCTCTTTGCCTTCCGACTCTTTCGATGCTGTTACTGTGGCTTTTGGGGTTCGCAATTTCTCTAGTCTCAGCAAGGGTTTGAGTGAAATCTGTCGGGTGCTCCGTAAAGAGGGCGTGGTGGCTATTCTCGAAATGACAGAACCTGAAAATTGGTTCTTTAAAATTGGGTATAAACTCTATACGAAGCTTTGTATTCCGGTCCTTGCTAAAATAAAGTCTAAGGATCAGTTAGCCTACGATTATTTGCCCAATTCGATTGCTGCATTCCCTCAAGGTGAGAGAATGCGCCAGTTGTTGCTCAGTTGTGGCTTTTCTTCTGTGGAAATTAAAAAGTTCACCATGCAGACGTGTACCTTCTATTTGGCTGTCAAATAGAGCGTCACGTATTCTTTAATTTTATACTTTTACAAACATAATCAATAACAATTAGATACATGAAAATACTTATCACGGGTGCAAATGGTTTTATTGGCAGTTTTGTAGTGGAAGAGGCCCTCAACAGAGGTTTCGAAGTATGGGCTGCTATGCGTTCATCCAGCAGTAAAGATAATCTAAAGGGGTTGAATCCTAATTTTATAGACCTTCCTTATGCGGATAAGGAGAAACTGAAAGCACTTTTCCTTCAACAAAAGGAATCCATTGGTAAGTGGGATTATGTTGTTCATACGATGGGATTGACCAAGTGTAAGCAAAAAACCGACTTCGATGTGGTCAATTTTCAATATACGCAAAACCTTGTGAATGCGCTTATCGAGACGGGAATGGTGCCCGATCATTTTGTTTATATGAGTAGTCTCTCCGCCTTTGGCGATGGTGATAAGGTGACATTAAAAGAGATTAAACTGGATGATACGCCAACCCCCAACACCTATTATGGAAAGAGCAAATTGAAGTCGGAAAACTTCCTTCGCTCTTTGGATGTGGAGAAGTTCCCTTATACGATTCTTCGTCCGACTGGCGTTTATGGTCCGAAAGAGAAGGACTATTTTGTTATGTTACAAACCCTTTCCAACCATTTAAATCCAGGTATTGGCTATGACCCACAATACATCACCTTCATCTATGTGAAGGACTTGGTGAAGGCCATCTTCCTTTCCATTGAGAAAAAAGCCTTTGGCAAAGCCTATTTTGTGGCAGATGGGGATGTGTGGACTTCCGACGATTATGCGGCACTTTGCAAACGATTGCTGGGTGTGAAGGCACTCACGCTTAAGATACCTGAATTCCTAGCCAAGGGAGTGTGCTATGCCTTTGATAAGGTGGGCGGATGGATGGGTGTGACCCCAACGCTCAACATAGATAAATACAATATTCTTGTGGCGAAAAACTGGAAATGTGATATAGAACCATTGAAGAATGACCTGGGATTCAAGGCTGATTATCCTTTGGAGCGAGGCATGAAGGAATGCATTGATTGGTATCGCAAAGAGGGATGGCTGAAATAATGCAGTAGGAATGCTAAATGTGTTCTATAAATAAATTCATTTCGTAGGATTCTGGTTCGTAGGGACGTGGTGTGCCGCGTCCGTTTCCGTTGTTATGTTTCGTTTTTGTTGTGGTGTGCCGCGTCCGTTGCGTTTCACCTTAGAAAATCTCAATCTCAATCAAATACCAATTCTTGTTGATATAGATGAAGTTGTAAAAGGCTTGGAGTACGCCTCGGTGGTAGATGTATATTTTTCGGTTGTTTCCTTCTCGTCCCGATTGAATAGTATAGAGCATATTGCACAATTTGGAGTAGTTGAGCATCTCCCAGTCGCGTGGCATAACAAGCTTTTTCTTTG
Source organism: uncultured Bacteroidales bacterium (assembly GCA_902784425.1). Lineage (GTDB taxonomy): Bacteria > Bacteroidota > Bacteroidia > Bacteroidales > Paludibacteraceae > UBA1181. The sequence goes on along the minus strand of CACZUS010000054.1, from coordinate 17,061 downwards.
ATGCGCCATCTTGCTCTTTAACCCTTACAGGGAGAGGGAAGATGATATGATTGAATTGAAATTCCTTGTTGGAAGAAAATTGGTTGATAAAATCGATAAAAACTTGGTCTTGTTCGTTCATTTTGGGGCCAAGGTCTTTCGAAGCAGTGCGCCACCCACCTTTGTTTTGGAATAGCATTCTTCGTTCGACGCTTTTCTGTGACGTTTTGTAAAATGCCACCTCGCAACTGGTCTCTTTTTTGTTCATCGCAAAAGAGTCGATGCAAACGACACCGACAGTGGCTTTTTTCCCATGATCTACATAATCGATAAAATACGAAGAGAACTCCTCTTCACCATACGCATGGATAAAGGAGAACAAAGGGAGCATAAGCACCCATCTTTTCATATTTTTACCAATTTGAAATTTCATCCGATCTTACTTACTTGCCACTAAATTATATAAACATAGTCTGACAAAGGTATAAAAAACGATTGATATTATAAAATTTAGTGACGATTATTCGTTTGTGAGTAGTATTCTCCAAATAAAACTCGTTCAAATGGTTAAGCATAATCCACTAAAAAATTGTATCTTTGCCAAAAAATGTATATATGGCAGATTTAGATTTCGCAATAGAAAACTCCCAGATCGGAGACTACGATGACGATAGTATCAAGCATTTGGAGGGGTTGGAGCATGTCCGCCTCCGTCCTGGTATGTACATTGGAAAGTTGGGTGATGGATCTCATTTCGACGACGGTATTTATGTGCTTCTGAAAGAGGTGTTGGATAACAGCGTTGATGAGTTCCGAATGAATGCCGGCAAACAAATTGACATCAAGTTGGAAAATGGTGCAATCACCGTACGTGACTATGGTCGTGGTATCCCCCAAGGAAAGATGATTGATGCAGTATCTATGATGAATACGGGAGGTAAATACGATAGCAAGGTGTTTAAGAAATCTGTGGGTCTGAATGGTGTTGGTACGAAAGCTGTCAATGCTCTCTCTTCTGAATTCCGTGTTCAGAGTTTCCGTGAAGGGAAAGTGAGAACGGCAGATTTCTCAAGAGGCGTGCTGGTTCACGATTCCGGTTTGGTGGATACCGACGAACCTAATGGTACTCTTGTGTACTTTCGCCCGGATGATGACCCAAAATATAAACTCTTTGTCGGATATAAATACAACGAGGAGTTTATCGAAACCATGCTCCGTAACTATGCTTATCTAAATACGGGACTGACACTCTATTTCAACGGGAAGAAGATCCATTCTAAGAACGGACTTCGTGACCTCTTGTCAGAAAGAATGATTGAGGATGCCTTATATCCAATCATCCATCTGAAAGGTGAGGATATAGAGATTGCCTTCACTCACTGTCAGCAGTATGGAGAGGATTATTACTCCTTTGTGAATGGACAATACACTACACAGGGTGGAACACATCAATCTGCCTTTCGTGAAGCATTGGGTAAGACCATTAAGGAGTTCTATAATAAAAATATGGAATTGGCCGACATCCGTCAGGGAATAGTTGCGGCGATTGCTGTCAACGTTCAGGAACCTGTTTTCGAGAGTCAGACCAAAACCAAATTGGGTTCTAAAGATATGGATTTGGAAGGAACCATATCTGTCAATAAGTTTATAAACGACTTTGTGAAAAAGGAGTTGGACAACTATTTGCATAAGAACCAAGAAACAGTTGATATCCTACTTCAAAAGATTCAGGAAGCCGAGAAAGAACGTAAGGCTATCGCGGGTGTGACAAAAGCAGCTCGCGAACGTGCTAAGAAGGTGAGCCTTTGCAATAAGAAATTGAGAGACTGCCGAATCCATTACAATGATGTGAAAGGTGACAGACAAGCGGATTCGTCCATTTTCATCACGGAGGGACTTTCTGCATCTGGATCTATCACTAAATGCCGTGATGTCTCTTATCAGGCAGTGTTCAGTCTTCGTGGAAAGACTCCGAACAGCTGGGGCTCTACGCGTGAGATTGTCTACAAAAATGAAGAATACAACCTGCTTCAAGCCGCTTTGAATATCGAAGAGGGTATGGAGGGACTTCGTTATAATAAAGTGATTATCGCCACTGATGCCGATGATGATGGTATGCACATCCGATTGTTGTTGCTTACCTTCTTCCTGCAGTTCTTCCCCGATTTGGTAAGACAAGGACATGTCTATATCCTTCAGACTCCGTTGTTCCGCGTGAGAGATAAGAAGCAAACATTCTATTGCTATACGGATGAAGAGCGAGTGAATGCTATAAAGACAATTGGAGCTAAGGCTGAGATTACTCGATTCAAAGGTTTGGGAGAGATAGACCCAGATGAGTTCAAGTGTTTTATTGGGGATGATATCCGTTTGGATCAGGTAATTCTGCGCAAGGAAGATGCCTTCACAGAGTTGTTGGAGTTCTATCGTGGTAAGAATACCCCTCAAAGAAGAGACTTCATCATCGACAACCTTGTGATTGAGGAAGATGTACCAACAGAATAAAATAATAAAATTTATCATATGAAAGCATTAAACGAATTAGTAGTAGGCATTTGCAATGACCATGCGGGTGTGGAAGTGAAAAATTACATCATCGAACAATTAGGAAATAAGGTGCAAGCTTTCCGTAATTTCGGAACAAATACGACGGATAGTTGTGACTATCCAGATTATGCACATCCAATGGCTCTTTCCATAGAGGCGGGAGAATGCGATTGTGGTATCGCCATTTGTGGAACTGGTAACGGTATCAGTATGACTTGCAACAAGCATCAAGGTATCCGTGCAGCTCTTTCATGGGAAGTGGAGATTGCTAAATTGGCTAGACAACATAACAATGCAAACGTAGTGGGTATCCCTGCTCGTTTCATCTCAAAAGAAAAAGCGTTGGAGATCGTTGAGGCTTTTCTTACAACTGATTTTGAGGGGGGAAGACACGAAAGAAGAATAGCAAAGATTCCTGTTGAGAAATAAAAATCTGCTGGATTTTCTTTGTTGTATCTTTTTTTTCGTATATTGGCACTTCATATATTAAGATGGATTCTAACGGATGCGGCACGCCACATCGGAAACGAGCGCGGCACGCCACGTCCCTACAGGGATTAAATTTGTAGAATTCACCATAAGTCATAAACTGACGTTTTGTCTTTTTTTGTAATCTAGTTTTATAACATATAATAGGTGTAAACATGAACAAAATTACGAAGTACATATTAGGAGCAACGATTTCATTTACCTCCGTATTGGGGGCGATTGCTCAGCAGACTCTCTCTTTTGACAAGGAGCAGTACCAAAAAGCGTTGTGGATGACCACACGTTTTTATGGAGCACAACGTTCTGGTGAGGGTCCAAACTGGTTGTTGGCTACACACGAACCTACGAACGTTCCCAATGCACTGAGTGGAAACCTGAGTAAGTTTCAGAAAGGTAAATCTTTTATGAAGGATGCCGATGGCGATTATGATCTAACCGGTGGTTGGTTTGATTGTGGTGACCATGTGAAGTTTGGTCAGACAGAGTTCTATTCAGCTTATATGTTGTTATTAGGTTACTCTGAATTCCCTGAAGGATATGATGATTATTATTCTTTTGATTATAAGGGATATATATCATCCGATGATTATACATGGGAGGGAAAGAAAGGAATACCTAATGGAATACCTGATATCCTTGATGAGGTGAAATATGCAACAGATTACCTCATGAAATGTGTTCGAAGCAGTTCGGTTTTCTACTATCAGGTAGGTGATGGTGCTGTTGACCACAATCATTGGGTGACAGCTTCTGTCATGGCCACATTGCCTAAAAGTGAAGGTGGTGAAGCCGATGGTCCACGAGCATTCTCTAAAGCTACTGGAAATGTAACATCTATGGCAGCACTTTGTGGTTCGGCATTAGCAGCCATGGCTCGATTGTATGCGCCATTTGACCCCGATTATGCTAAGAAGTGCTTGGATAAGGCGTTGGTAGCATACGACTTTGTGGAAAACACCCCTAAGGGAAACTCTGCTGCTGGTGGTTTTTATGGTTCAAAACCTAAGTATACGGCAGACTTGGTTATCTTCAACGTCGAACTTTACCGAACGACTAAAGATGCAAAATATTTATCCGCTGCTGAGAAAAATTGTGGATGGATGAATGCTGAAGCAGACTATAACTATAACTATTCATTGTGTTACAACAACACAGAAGATTTGGCTGCTTACCTAATAGCTTCTCTTCCTGAATCATCTTACAAGGATAAAGCTATGAACGTGATGGATTTTTATGTCAATTCCATGTATAAACCCACTTCAGGAAAAATCTTGAACAAGAAGAAAGGTGATTGGGGTATCCTACGTTTCCCAGCTAATCAGGCTTTCTCTTACGGACTTTACAACAAATTGAAAGGAACGCTTTCTACCGTCGATGAATATTCTTTGGCTACCATTGAGTACATCATGGGTAAGAATAGTGGTAACCTCTCTTATATCACTGGATTTGGTCAAAAATCACCTAAATACGTACACCATAGAAATTATTATGGAAGCGATGCAGATAAAGAATCAGGTGTAGAGCTCCAAGATAAATTCAGACAATTTGGTTATTTGGTCGGTGGTTCCTTGGATGGAACATATAGCGATGTGCCAAGTGCCGACTATACCTACTCCGAAGGTGGTATCGACTACAACGCTGGATTGGTGGGTGCATTGGGTTACATCAACTCCATTGTCAACCCTGTCAATGTCAATAAGTTCGGTCATCCAACGCCAGACTTGAGTGGAGTAAGATCTCTTTGTGGAATGCGTTCCATCGTATTGGATTCTAAGGTGCCTGCTGATGGTAAAAAGGTGTTCACATGGTATTTGAATGATAGAAAAGTGGATTCATCCACTTCATTAACAACATTTACAGTAACTACTTCAGGAGAATACAAATGCGAAATAGATTCAGCTGGAGAGTGGACCACCAGCGCAACCGTTAGTGTCATAGCAGCTCTTCCTGCGTATGACTATGAACCTAATATCGAACTTTGTGATCCATCTCAAGTAACAGTAGATCTAGATTACGGAGATATTCCAGTCACCTATCAATGGTACAAAGATGGAGCAGAATTGAAGAATGTTACAACCGCATCTTACACATTCACCAAAGGAGGCGAATATACATGTAAGATTTCGGCTGCCAATTGCAAAACTATAGAACTTCCATTTAATGTTACTTCTTTGTTGCCTAACATTCCAGATGCAGTTTCAGACGCATCAGGTAAGGTGACGATGAAAGTTGAGGATGAGGGCGATTATGAATGGTACGATGTATTGGAAGGAGGAACTCCTTTAGCAACAGGAAGTACCTACACTACTACCATCACGGGAGATAAGACTTTCTATGTACAGGATGCAGGTGAGATGAACATTGTTGTTGGTCCGACCGAGAAAACATTCTCTGGAACAGGTGTCAACTGGGGTGATATTGCTGCAAAATTCACAGCAAGCAAACCTTGTAGCATCACTTCTATTTCTCTTTATATCTTAGGAAATCCATATAATACGGGAAGTCAGACAGTAACGGCTGAGTTGGAAACGGGCGGAAAGAAAAAGAGTTTCACTTCAGATGCTTTCCAAGTATCATCGGGAAATAAGTTCGTCACTGTAACTTTCAGTAATCCGATAGAGATTGAAAAAGAAGGCTCTTACTCTCTTACTTGTAAATGTTCAGCATTTGCTATCGCTTATTATGAAAACATCTCTGACTATTCATCTTTTGCTCATCAAGGAGACCCTCTTACTTTCACGGGTTCGGGCAATCAAAGCAAAGGATTCCCTGCACTTGCAAATTGGCAAGTCACAACAGGTTCGGGATGTGCACGTACGGTGGTGAAAGCTATAAAAGGTGGTGGTGTGGATGTGAAGGATAGCGAGGCAGGTATTTGCGCCGCATATCCGGTTCCATGCAAAGATGTGCTTTACATTGATTTGTCATGCAATACACTCCTTTCAGAAAAGGTAACGGTTGAATTCCTTAATATGTTGGGTTCTGTGGTTAAGTCTGAAACAATGACAACGGATCAACTTCAGTCAGGCGTTAAAACGTTCGACCTTCAGAAAGGAATCTACATCGTTCGTGTGACGAATGGTAGTGATGTGATGATGAAAAGAATCGCCAAGGAATAATTGGTGAATTTATAGCACCCACCAATTGGGTGAACAAATCATAGGGAAGGCGATCATAATAATGGTCGCCTTCCTTCTTTTTTGGATGATAAATTTCTACCTTCTCTAGGAAGTTGCAAACTCACCTATGCTGTGTTTCTATATAAGAGGGAAAATATTGTCGTATTTTTGCATGATAATATATATATTTGTGGCGTTATGAATCATAATAAGGTTTAATCCATGAAGTTGATAAATGAAATGACAGACGAGGAGCTCGTCAAATATTACACCTCGAGAAGGATGGATGGTGTACCTACTAAGGAGTTGATAGATGGAATGTATGCAAACAAACTTCCTGACGAACAACGATGCATGGTTGTAGAGGAGTTGAAAAAGATAGATAGGATGTGTCGTAAAGGAGAAAAAACCAAAGAGAAAAAAGCCAATCGGATAAGTGGTTTGATGAAAATGATAGGAGGGATATTACTATTTGTCTTCGGATGTATCTTTTATAATTTAACGACAGAAGCGGGTATAATATATGTGTTTAATTATGTAGTTTGGGCGATAGCTGTCTTCTTGATTATTGTTGGAATTGCGCAATTGATAAGAGGATTAGATCATGGAAAGGCAGAAGATTATTTTGCGGATGAATTTTAAATGTGATATTTTTTCATAGGGGAAAAAGAATAGACAAAACTTGTCTAATCTTTTTCCTTTTTATATCTGTTTGTTTTGTGAACGATATTTGTCTCTCTCGGTATCTAAAGCTTTGGGGTCTGGTCCATATTGGTTTTCTCCCACATTACCAGGTATGATCATCATGATAATTAATGCGATTGAACCGATTGCGGAAACGGCAGTTATGATTGATTGACCAGGCCAATGCATGATTGTTAATAGTTCTTTTAGATAGATAGGAGCGCTGAGCAGAACCCATCCGCCAGATCTGTTAATGTCGTGCAATCGACGTACTGCTACGGCAAAAGATGGTATAAGTAAAACTAAAGCCCAAAGCATAGGGAAAATATCCAAAAGGTATGATAATATTGGATCTATATCAAAAAAATTGGCAAAGTTGCTTAACATTGCTATAAGTATGGCAAAGGGAATACTGAAAAGCTGAAACAGCCAATACTCCTTGCGACGTGCGCGACCGGAGAATTTGGCGAAATTGGTCGTGAGACAAGAAATGATGTATTTCATAAAACTGGTTTGTTGTTTTTATAAAAAAAGGAATATGCAAACCTGCCTATTCCTTTTTATCTGTTTGTTTTGTGAACGTTATTATTACTCAGCGTCCAAAGCTTTTGGATCTGGACCGTATTGGTTTTCTCCAACATCACCTTTCTTTAGCATCTTGATAAGTAGTATGATCCATCCAATGAAAGGAATAAAAGCTACTAAATAAAACCATCCTGATTTGTTAGTGTCGTGCAAGCGACGTACTGTTACGGCTAAAGATGGTATAATTAAAGCAATAGCAATAACCATAGCGACAATAAGAACGGCCATGTTAGGTGTTTCACCCATAAAATTTGTTAACAAATTCAAAATAATAGAGATGGGAAGACAGCATAGAGTGAACATCCAATACTCTTTACGACGAGCACGACCAGAAAAATTAGCATAATTAGTGGTGATGCATGAAATAAAATACTTCATAATAAAAACTGTTTAAATTAATTTATAATAATTGGTTGTTTGCTATAGTTAGAAATTTCTTATGCTGATTGAGCATAAGAAATTATTCATAATATTTCCCTTCTGTTTCTTTCGCTAGGTCTATGTCAAATTTGTAATAACCAAATTGACCTTCCAAAATCACAATGTGATATTTCTTTTTCTCAACACCTGTTATTTTAGTGTATATGTCAAAGAAGTTATTGCAAGTACCTCCAGTTTCAGGGAATACATTTTCTATTGTGATTTCATTTTTTTCAACGGTGACCTTGGATCTAGGTGTTGCTGTGCAATTACATAGGTTCATTCCTTTTCGAACCATTATGCCCTCACCCTTTTCCATGTCGAATTCATAAGTCATAACGAGTTCCTCATCGTCCTCGTTGACGTCCAAATTTTTTATGTACTTGTCATAGTCATAGCGAATTGTCTTCACGTACGTGCCAGTCAATTCCATCTTTTCCTCCCTTTTACAAGCTGTTAACCCTATCACTAAAAGGAAAGAAACAAGTACTTTGATGCCCTCTATTATATATTTGTTCATAACAATATGTTTAGGCGGGTTCTATAAATTCATTTCAAAAACTCCAAAAATTTATCAACCCACATTTTGTACTAATTTTTGTTAAAATGGTGAATTCTATAGAACTCACCGTAATGTTTTTATAACTTTTCAAAGAGCAAAATTACAAATTATATCCACAAAAGCAAGCAAAAATCATAGTTTTTTTTATGGGAGGTCTTGATTTTCCATGGGAAAGGTCGTAACTTTGCAAAAAACATTGATAGACATGACTTTTTTAATAGACTATTTTCGTTCTTATATCCCCTTTTATCGAAGAAATTTGAAGATTGCCTTTCCTGTCATGTTAGCTCAATTGGGTCAAGGAACGGTTCAGTTGGCCGACACCATTATGGTAGGTCATTTAGGAACCACGGAGTTGGCGGCAGCTTCTTTTGGAGGTGCTGCTTTTTTTATTGGTTTTGCCTGTTCTTTGGGTCTCTCTTTCGGTTCTACGCCTCTGATTGGTCGTGAGTTTGCCGCGGGACATCATCGCAAGGCGGCGGAGTTGTTTCAGAACTCCATTCTGTTTAATCTTATAGTGACCATCCTTGTGGGATGTGCAATGCTTGTTGTCTCTTTTTTCTTGGATCGATTAGGACAGCCGGATGATGTTTGGCCACTTGCCACCACTTATTATAGGATACTTCTTGCATCATTACCGTTTGTGCTTTTGTTTCAGTCGTTCAAACAGTTTATGGAGGGGTGTGGCAATACCCATTATGCCATGGTTATCACGATTATAGGTAACGCCTTGAATATTCTTCTCAATTATGTGATGATATTTGGTGTTTGGGGATGTCCGAAATTTGGTGTTGCCGGAGCTGCTTATGCCACGCTTATATCCAGAGTGCTAATGGCTGGAGCGTTTGTTGCTGTTGTATACAAGCGGGCTCCCTATTCAAAATATTTTTTGTTTTTTAAGCGCAATCATTTTTCCAAGAGATGCTTGAATCAGTTGTTGAAGATTAGTGCGCCGATAGGACTTCAAATGCTGTTGGAGACGACGGGTATGAATGTGGCGGTGATGTTTGTTGGGTGGTGTGGAGAGATTGCTTTAGCAAGTCATCAGATCGCTATCAACATATCGGCGGTGACGTGGATGATAAGTTGTGGAATTGCTGCTGCCACGACCATTCGGGTGAGTCATCAGATAGGGGTGAAAGACTATGCCTCCATGCGTAAGGCGGGCATCGCCTCTATGCATTTGAGTTTGGCGTTTATGGGCACATGTTCCATTCTAATGCTGATTTTCAAAACGCAAATCGCCTCGTTTTTTACGAATGATCCAGCGGTGATTGAGTTGGCGTCGACATTGATCATGATGGTGGGTATCTATCAAATTGGTGACGGACTGCAAACAGTTACGATAGGAGCTTTGAGAGGATTGGCAGATGTTATCACGCCAATGGTGACGGCCTTCGTGTGCTATGTGGTGGTGTGTCTGTGTGTCAGCTATTACTTTGGCATTTACAAGGGTATGGGCGCGGTCGGTGTATGGATAGGTTATGTTGTTGAATTATATCTTGCATCGGCGATACTTATCTTTATGTTTTTTAAGAGGACAAAGAAGTACATGTCATAAAATTTTTTTTATATCTTTGTAACCTCGAAAAGAGAATTTTTAATTTATTAAATAATTAAGTAGAATGGTTAATTACAAAGATCTAGGCTTGGTAAACACGAGAGATATGTTTGCTAAAGCAGTCAAGGGAGGATATGCAATCCCTGCATTCAACTTCAATACTATGGAGCAAATGCAAGCTATCGTTCAAGCAGCAGTAGAAACAAAGTCACCTGTTATCATGCAGGTTTCTAAAGGTGCAAGAAACTATGCTAACGGTACTATCTTGCGTTACATGGCACAAGGTGCTGTTGAATACGCTAAGGAATTAGGTATGGCTAATCCACAAATCGTTCTTCACTTGGATCACGGTGATAGCTTCGAACTTTGCAAGGATTGTATCGACAATGGTTTCTCTTCAGTTATGATCGATGGTTCTTCATTGCCTTATGAGGACAATATCGCTTTGACTAAGAAAGTTGTTGAATACGCTCACAAGTATGATGTAACTGTAGAGGCTGAGTTGGGTGTATTGGCAGGTGTTGAGGATGAGGTTCAAGCTGAGGAATCTCACTACACAAAACCAGAAGAGGTAATCGACTTCGCTACTCGTACAGGTTGCGATTCATTGGCTATCTCAATCGGTACTTCTCACGGTGCTTACAAGTTCAAACCAGAACAATGTACTCGTGACCCTAAGACTGGTAAATTGGTTCCTCCTCCATTGGCATTCGACGTTCTTCATGCAATTGAACAAAAATTGCCTGGTTTCCCTATCGTTCTTCACGGTTCTTCTTCAGTTCCTCAAGAGGAAGTTGATACTATCAACGCTCATGGTGGTAAATTGCCAGATGCTGTTGGTATTCCTGAAGAGCAATTGCGTGAGGCTTCTAAGAGCGCTGTATGTAAGATCAACATCGACTCTGACTCTCGTTTGGCTATGACGGCTGCTATCCGTAAATATTTCGATGAGAACCCAAGTCACTTCGACCCTCGTCAATATTTGAAGCCAGCTCGTGAGAACATGAAGAAGATGTACATACACAAGATCATCAACGTTCTTGGTAGCGACGGAAAAGCTTAATATTACAAAACTTCCATAAACCGAATAGAGTCGTTGGGGTTCCCCGGCGACTCTATTTTTTTTACGTTAATTTATACAACTCACCTTATATAATACCATCCTCCTCTCATTTCATTTATTATACAAGCCGTTGAAAATAAGACAAATTGTCATATAAAAATCATACAAATCTGTCAAAATGTCTTATTTTTATTAAAAAATGGGGTTAGCACACATTTTGATATATTCTAAGTGTTACCGCAAGGCAACAATTTAAAATTACAACAACTTTAAAATTACAATTATTGGAGGATACGATTATGTTAGATCTTAGAAATTCAGAAATGTTTACACGTCCATTCTGGGACAATGTGTTTGGCGTTAACTTTGGTATGCCAATGTTTTTGTACACTCATCCATTCGATATGAAGAGCGGCTACCCAGTTCATTCGAATAAACAGATTGACAACGCTTGTCACTGTGGTGATTCAAAATCAAAAAATGAGTGTGATTATTACTACAATCATCAGATGCAGTTGAACATTGCAGAGGATGATAATATGTATAAGATTATGATGAGTGTCCCTGGTATGGACAAGGAGGATGTGAATGTCTTCTTAGACAATGGCATTTTGCATGTGAAGGCTAACAAAAAAGAGGAGGAAGATAAGACCAACTACATTACTCATCAGATAAAAACGGATGCTTTCGAGGAGACGTTTGAAATCCCTGAGAATATTGATAAAGAGTCTATCACTGCAAAAGTTGAAAAGGGAATTCTTACTATTTCTATGTCGAAAAAGACAAAGAAAGAAAATATAAAACAGATAGAGGTGTTATAATCGACCGTTCTATCTTTTTAGCAGGTGATGTGAGTCACCTGCTTTTTTTGTTTCGTAATCTTATATAATGATGTATTCTAATATCAACACAGTGATGCAACTGATGCAAGCCACAGAAAAGAGTTTTGCACCTAACACTGAAGCCACAATGCTTACGGCAAAGGCGACAAAGCCTGCGACGGGCGACTGTGTTGCGTTGATGATGGCAGGGAACGTCATCACAGATAGTGTGACGTAGGGTACGTAATACAAGAATGAACGAATGAAATCATTCTTTATCGGTTTGCGTATCAATGTCAGTGGAAGAACACGAACCAAGAAAGAGACTAAAAAAGCTACAAGTATATATATGTAAACATTGTGTTGCATCACTCTTCAGAATTAATGGTTTCTTCTTTGACGGGTTTTAATATGGCAACGATGGATGAGATTAAAACCGTTAATACAATCATGCGAGTGCCATCGGTCAACTCCTTTACAAATGGTATTTGTGTGCACAGATAACTCAAAGCAAAGCTCACCACAATGGCAAGAGCGATGATTTTGTCCTTTTTAGCAGGAGGAATGATGATGGCAACAAACATACCATATAGGGCGACGGATAGGGCGCTTACCACATTCGCAGGGAAGAGGTTCCCAGCCCATATTCCCAACGCATTGCCCAATCCCCATAGTGGAATGGACATGGTCATTGCTCCATAATAATAAGCGGGAGAGAGGTAGCCTGGACGAGCTATGGCAATGCCAAAGATCTCGTCGGTGATTCCGAATCCCATCAGTATGCGATGAAAGAATGATTGGTTGGGATTGAAACGTTGACTGAGGGAACAACTCATTAATGAGTAACGCGCGTTTACCACTAATGTGATGATGGCTACTTCCAAATAAGCCTCCATAGCTTGAATGGAGGAGTATAAAGCATACTCTCCTGCTGATGCATGATTTAGAATGCTGGATAAGAATCCTTCGAATGAGTTGAGTCCGGCGTTTCGTGCAGTGATGCCTAATGAAAATGCCACTGCAAAATATCCTAGTCCGATTGGAAGTCCATCTCGCAAGCCTTCAATGAAGTCGTATTTCTTATTTGCCATGCTAACCTGTCTCATTTTGAGTGTGCAAAGGTATAAATTTTATAGCAAAAAACATAGCTAAAAAGCAGATAAAGGGATGTTTTCGTGTCGCTTAATTCGTTCACTTTTAGGATTATTACAAATTATAAGGATACATCCAAAACAGAATAACTATATTTGGGTATTACTCATATCTTTAACTCGTTCTATCTTTGCAATGTTCAAAATTAAAGTTAACAATTTTGTTCAGATATATACGTGAAACGATATGCTCAGACATAAAATACAAGCCATAATAAAATATAAATAATAAAACATGTCGTTTTACTAAGAACAGTACCACATAAGGCAAGAGCGCTGTCTGTGAAGATTCCATTGCGAAGAAGGTTTCAAAAACATTCTTCGCAACTCTTGTTTTTTTGATAGTTACTCTGTTTGTCATCCAATAGCCATATATAGTAATCGATATTTCTCCTTTTACCTAATTATTATGATTGCCATACTTGTGGATTCAAAAGAACTTTGCACCATTAAATTGGTGTTATTAGGCACCTAAATATTTTGGTTATGAAACGAATTACAAAATTACTATCTATCGCACTAAGTTTCTTAGTGATAGGTAATGTGGCTATGGCTGAGGAAGGAGACGTTCAATCGGTTGATACGACAACGGTTTCTGAAGTCAAGCGAGCCAAACATCATCGCCGGTACAATCGGGATGACTATGGTGATTGGCATTTTCGATTAGGTGGATATGGTGAGATGTTGTATCAACATTTTGATTATGGTGCGAATCGTTTTTATGAGAATGGCGCACTGAAGGACAATCGTTCGGAGATATCCATTCCAAGATTTGTGTTTGCACTCGATTTTAAACTTTCCCCTACCTGGATATTAGGTTCTGAAGTGGAATTTGAGTATGGAGGTACGGGTAGTGGCATAGAATATGAATATGAAGAGGCTGGAGAATACGAAATGGAGGTTGAAAAAGGCGGAGAGGTGGCTCTTGAACAATTTCATCTAACAAAGGTGTTCGCGCCATGGTTGAATTTGCAGTTTGGTCATATCATAGTTCCTGTCGGATTAACCAATACGCATCATGAACCACTTCTTTTCTTTGCAACTACGCGTTCTGAAGGTGAATCTACCTTGATTCCTTCCACATGGCATGAGAATGGTATCGCTCTCTTTGGTACTGTTCGCAAGTTCGATTACAATATTATGTGTGTAAACGGGTTGGATCCTAATTTCTTCTCTCGTCCAAATTTCATCAGAAAAGGAAGACAATCTATGTTTGAAACAAGCACCATGACCAATCCGGCTATGGCGGCTCGCATGGATTTTAGATTCATAAAAAACACTCGATTGGGTGTTTCCACTTACTATGCACCTAAAACGACGGGCAACTCTTCGAAGAAGGAGAAGATGAAAGATATTGACGTTCCAGTCTTCGTGGCTAGTGCTGATGTGCAAGTACAAAACAAGCGATTCACAGGACGTGCCAACTTCTTATATGGTAGGGTAGGTGATAGCGAGGCGTTGTCGAAACTTAATCTGACAATGCCAAAGTCGGGTAAGATTTCCATATTCCCTCGTGATCAAGTGGCAGAAAGCGCATTGGATTGGTATGCAGAGATGGGGTATGATTTCGGTAATCTGATTTGTGAGCGATTGAGTCTTACTCCGTTTATCCGCTACGAATATTACAATTCCATGCAAACGACAGCGGGGGCGGTGGTCTACGACCCTCGTTTCAAGAGAGATATTCTAACCGTGGGACTTAATTATAAGCCTCTTCCTAATTTGGTGATAAAGAGTGATTATAGTCACCGGTGGATTGATCATGGCAACTTTAATGGCGAGAACACCTTCTCCGTGGGTGTTGGTTACATGGCATGGTATACTAGACGATAATTATCAAACAGAAAACAAAACAAATTAAATAAAGACGATATGAATAAGAAAAATTTAATCTTCGGAGGTTTATTAGCGTCCTTGATGTTTTTCTCATCTTGTGATGATGAGAAAAAAGACGAAGTCTTAAATGACGATTCTTCATCAGTGGCTTACACTGAGGTGATTAATAATTATGTGGACAAGGTGGTTATCCCTACTTATGGTGATATGAAGGATAAGACATCCGCTCTTTTGGAAGCTGTTGAGGCATTCACAGAGAGTGGCACTGATAGCGACTTGCAAGCTGCATGTGATGCGTGGCGTGCTGCGCGTGAGCCATGGGAGGAGAGTGAGGCATTCTTGTTTGGTCCTGCTGCCACATACGGTTTGGATCCGTCGTTGGATTCATGGCCACTCGACAAGGTGCAAATCAATAGTTTCTTAAACAGCTCGATTGAGTTTGATCCAGAAGCTTTGGGTAGCACAGTTCGTGGTTTCCACACATTAGAGTATTTGTTGTTTGAGAACGGTAAGGCTCGTAAAGCTTCCGATATCACAGAGAGACAAAAGAACTATATGGTTGCAGTTGCTACAGGTATTAGTGATGATGCCTTCTTGTTGTGGTATTATTGGCATGGTGATAAGAGTTTAAGCAGTGCTGACAAAGAGAGAGTGGAAGAGTTGGAACCAGATGCTGCTAATGATGGTTTTGGCGCAAGATTCAAAAATGCGAATATGTTTGATCAAGCATACAAAACTCAGGCTGATGTTATTGGACAAATCATTGATGGTTGCACAGACATCAGTGGTGAGGTGGGTGAGCAAAAGATCGGAGGACCATTCAACACGAAACAAGTGGAGGAGGTTGAATCATGGTACTCATGGAACTCTTTGGATGACTACAAGCACAATATTCTTAGTATCCAACACTCTTACTTAGGAACTCTTTCTGATAAAATAGGTGATTTGGATAAGACTGGTAGTGCATCCAGTATCTCTGGTGTTGTTGCAGGAAAGAATAAAAATTTGGATGAGCAAATCCGTAAGGCAATTAAAGATGCATATAATGCGGTTGATGCCATCCCTGCTCCATTCAGAAACAACTTGAATGCTTCAACAGAAATCAAAGATGCGATGGAGAAGTTGGCTGAGTTGACAGACGTATTGGAGAAAGTTAAGGAAGTCATCGAGTAAGTCGAATATTTATTTTAAAGTTAAACAAAATAAGTTCGGAAGGGCAAAATTTTGCTCTTCCGAACTTCTGTGTAAAAAATTATTGGTATGAAGATTTATTCTCCATTTATCGGAGTTCTCCTTTTACTATGTCTCTCTTGTGAGGATGATACGGTTGGTTACAATGAGATTGTAAAACCTAATGGTAAGATAGCTCAGTTTAATGAGTTATCCGCGGGCACCGCCACCTCGTTTCTCTCTTCCAGTAAGGCGTATGACACACCTGCACCATGGGTGACGGGGGCTCTTTTGGAACGTTTTAATAATGGAGACTTGCTATATGACAATCCTTACAATGAAGAGTCTGGTTTAGGTCCTGTCTATGCTGGATATTCATGTGGTAGTTGTCATAAAAATGCAGGAAGAACACCCTCTTCGCTCTTTTCACAGGGCGGTAGTGGTAATTATGGATTCTCATCCATGCTGGTCTATATCATTCGTAAGAATGGAGCCTTTTTCAGACAATATGGTAGGGTCTTGCACGACCAAACTATCTATGGATCTCAGGCCGAGGGTAAACTGAAAGTTACTTATACGGAAGAGTCTTATTCGTTTCCTGACGGTGAGAAGTATTCATTGCAAAAACCACACTATGAGATTACGGAATGGTATGCAGATAGCATCAGTCCAGAGGATCTCTATATATCGGTGCGTATTCCACTCCGACACGTTGGGATGGGACAAATCATGAGTCTTGACCGACAAGAGTTGCTTAAAGTGGAGGCTCAAAGCAATTACCCTGAATATGGTATCAGTGGAAGACTTAATTACATCACTGAAAAGGGTGTCTATCAAATTGGATTGTCGGGGAATAAGGCACAACATGCTGATTTGACGGTTGAGTTGGGTTACTCCAGTGATATGGGTATGACCAATTCTCGTTACCCAGAGGAGGTGTGTGCCGGACAATCGCAGAGTCCCACGCTCTATCATGGATTGGAGGTCTCCACCCGCGATATGGAGGATGTGGATTTGTATATGCAATGCTTGGGCGTACCTGCCAGAAGATACGTCAACAATGCAATCGTGAAG
>CACZUS010000053.1 GCA_902784425.1 uncultured Bacteroidales bacterium | reverse complement strand
GCAAGGGTCTGCACCATAGCGTTGCGTCATGATCGGATTATGGTTAGGTGCAGGTTTCACCTTAGGATTCACATTGCTTAGGGAGATGGAAGAGAAGACGGAAGCCAACTCAACAGCATCACGCTTACCAATCACACATCCATTATCATCATAAGGGTCATTACCATTCGACTCGTACTTCTCGAACGTCATGTAATCAATATCGAGCCAACTGCTAGTGATCTTTAGCTGGAGTGTGTGTTGACCAGCAGAGATTTCGCTTGTGCGGGCGATAACAGTTCTGTAATCTTTAAAGTTACCTGTATTAGGAGCGGAAATCTCGCCAGTGACTGCCTTGCCATCAATCAAAAGTTGGAAAGAAGCAGAAGCGTTATCCGTAGCTGCAGAGATGGAAACTGTATATTTGGAGGTCTCTTTCACATCAACTGTATAGTCCAGCCATTCACCCTCTTGGTTGTAACCGATAGAATAGCCAGTTGCAGCTGTGTAAATATCCACACCGTCGTTACGGAAGGCCTCGCCACGGTTTTCTGAATCCATATCATTGTAAGAGACGCCTTGTCCGCCTAGGTCATACTCCTCAGCCTCGATCTTACCAGGGATGGATGCTGGCTTGTCATTGTATGGACCAACCTCTTCTGGCTCAACTGGTTCTAAAGATGAGGAACCACAATCCAATGAGAAGCGACGAAGGAATTTCCAGATTTCACGAACGGAATGGTACTTGTCGTTAGATGGCCAGTGACCTTTGCCATAGATCTTGTTCAAGCAAACCTCAACGCCACACTTACCGTTCTTCCATACATAGCGAGTGGCAGCACCGTCAATAACTGATTCGACAGGAGTGTCGTCACAACCGTTTGCCTTTGCCCAAGCTGATGCCTGTGCATAAGCACCTTGTTGTTCTTGGTACATACCGTTGAAGGTACCCTTCCATGGTTCGTAGTGTACTACATCGTCGGCATCACCATTGGTATGGATAATAGGAATTGGACGAGAAGGTTTGGCTGTCATGTCACCGATTGGGTAACCAGAGACAGGCGCACAAGCAGCAATCTGGTCTGCCATGTTGTTTGCAACAGAATAGGTGAGCATACCACCCATTGAGAAACCAGACATATAGACGCGCTTCAAGTCGATTTTATACTGAGAACTCATCTCCTTGATGATTGCCTTGATGAAGGCGATATCACCACCATTGGCACCCAAATCCCATGTTGATCCATTAGATTGAGGATAAACAACAAGGAATTTTGCCGTGTCGGCCACTTGATCCCAACGAGACTGTTTCTTCTGGTAATCTATATCTTGCCCCATACCGTGAGCAGAGATAACCATTGGACGATTTTCGCCCATTCCACTTGGTGCATATACATCAATTGTACGTTTCGAACCGTTCACATTGATGGTACTTCTAACACCAGGAAGATTTTGAGCGACAGCAGTTGCTGATAGCATTGCTCCAATTGCAGTTAGTAGTGCAGTTTTGTAAAGTCTTTTCATGATATATAATAATTTGGTTCTTTTCTATTTTATGGTTTTATAAATCACTCGATTAAGTCAGTTGCCAATTGGAGCGACATGAATACTCGTCAAGGCAAATGTCTTAATTAATAGTCAGCATAAACTGGTATTAAATCACACACACATACGTACCTCAAAAATAATACAATTAAATAGTACGCAATTTTAAGGCATTTATAAGAGAGGGAAGTGTAATAATTGAGCAAAAGGTAAGATTTTTGTTTCAATGCTTCGATTCAATGAATCTTTTCGTATTGATAGATGTTTCAACCATTTTATTTTCACGTATTAATGGTAGGTTGTTGATGAAGCGGGGCGAATGCTATTCACCCGTACATTAAGCGAATAGGCCTTTCTGCCCCAAAGACAAGTGTTTTCAACTATGCAAGGAAAGTTAAATGAAATTTCCGTGGCCTGTTTGAAGATTTTTTTTCAAAACAGTGAAGTTATAGAACTCATCTTAAAAAAATATTGATTATCTTTGAAAATCATTGCACATAGAGTGATGTTATTGTGAAACTAGAAAACTTATGTATTAATGAATCGAAATTCTTTGCTAAAAAAATGGATGACTTTATTATTCCTATGTGGCTCATTGTTTGCAACGGGACAGACATTGTCATTGTCTAATTGGTATGCATTGTCAAGTTATAAGGTGACGGATGCAGACGAATGTGGTACGGTTGCGATGGTGACTGCCTATTTCAATAATTGGTCGCCAGCACAATTCCAAATTTTAAAGGACGGTGTTCCGATGGGACGATCCGAACTTGTTTCGAAAATTTCTTCTGTCTATTATGAAGGAAATGGAGATGAGCCAGCATGGCGTTGCAGTGCGGGTTCCTCTCAGTCGTGGAATTATACTTTTTATATTAATATGAGAGCCTTTCCATACGAAATTGTTGGCGCTGTTCCAACCGACTCTTTCTATACGGCTAAGGCATCCATCTCATCTGGGTCTTCCATCATCACATCTCCTACGGAAGAGTTTACCCTGTCGGGTGTTGGTTGCTCTTCTGTTGATTCTGCATCGTATTCATATCAATGGATGAAGAGTACGGACGGTGGCAATACGTGGACTAAAATAAAAAACGCCACCTCACAGGAGTATACTTCAACATTATCGAAAGATAGTACGTTGTTTGCTTTAAAGAGTGTTATTGCCTATGATGAGGTGAATTCGGATAATGATTCGGTGGTCAGTGTGAGTCGTGAAGTGATGTCAGCTCCTATTTTGATTTCCTTTAAGAAACCAGAGGTTCATTTCTCTGCAAAGGAGGGTGAGGAATCTCATCGATTCAATGATCTTGAGTTTGAAGTGAGGGAGGGCGGAACTGTTTCATTATCAGCTATTACGGAGTCGTTTGAGGGAACACCTAAATTCACACTGCAATACAAATCATTGGAAAGAGCATCAGAAAAAATTGAGTGGAGTGATTTGAAAAAGATGACGAATGGCACATTGAATGAATTCTCTCCATCTGTTAGTGCAGAATATAGAGTGAAGGTGACCGGAACGTCAAAATACTCTGGCAAAAAGGATACAGCCTATTCTGCTGAGATAATCGCCATTCGAAAGATTTATTTGGTGGATACGGATAAGTTCTCTTCAGAGTATTTGTGGAATGATGATTTCGGTTCGTTCACATCGGCAAGAACCTATGTGGATGCATTGGGACATGAATATAAAAATAGTATTGTTGACTCAGTATCGGGTAAGACGGCTACGATAGAGGGCTATTGGGCTCCTGATCCATATAATTATGTGAAGGAACATCAGTATGGTGCTTTCGATCCGAATTTTATTAATAACACACGTGATTGGTGTTCAAAGTATCGTTTGGAGGATGGCTATTACATCATCACAAACAATCCATATAAAGGAGATGGAAAAAAGGACTACGCTGATAGAGATTATTGGGAGGCTGAGGATCATACATCTGATGATAAGGATGGTGCCATGCTTTTTGTTAACTGCAAAGCAGGGTTGGAGGGCGCTATGATCTATGAACGAAAGATGTCTTTGAATTGTGAGTTGAGTAAGTCGAAGGGTGTATGGGTCATCTTTAATGCCTTTATCAATAATGCAGTATATAAAGCAGGATCTGAAACACCGGTTAATGTGCGAATGGAGATTATCGATCCGGATGGTAAAGTGGTCTATTCCATTGCTTCGGGAGATATTCATCAGCGCAAAGGATCCTTGCCTCGCGATTCGTGGGCAAACTTGTCATTCCGCTTCTTGGCGGAAGCGCAGGATTATACTTTCCGATTGTATAACAATGCTCCTGGAGGCGCTAATTGGGGAAATGATATATTGTTGGATGATATCTCTGTCACATTGTGTTATCCGAGAGTGAAACTTGTTACTCGTGATAGAGCCCACTCTTCTTATCATGCCGCTTGCTTAAATGATAAGTTTGAGTTGGTGGCATACAATGAAGAGGGATTGGAAACTTATATCGGAGAACCTAAATATCTGTTCCAATATCGAAATGAAGAGACAGAGAACAAATGGATAAATTATGGCTCTGTTACGAAAGATAGTGTCATCGAGGTGACTGCCACAGAGAAACTGAAGGGTAACACGTCATTCCGTGTTATTGTTGCTTCTGATAAGTCGGTGGTGACTGCATTGGGCGAGGGCAAAGAGGTGGATTTGAGTTGTACAACAGTATATACGATAGATGACCAGATGGTTGTGTATGTCTCAAAACCTTATGAGATGGTGCTGAATACAACCCCTGTTATCTGTTTGGGAGAGGATAGTGCCATGGCGGTTGCCACACCAGATCTCTCTTTCATCCATCCATCTTTGTACTACTGGTATTATGATGGAAAACTTGTCGACACGACACGTACGGATACATTCTACTATGTCAGAGGTGTAGTGGATGGCCTTTTCGAAGAGGCGGAAACCTACTCGTTCGAGGTGCGTGCAATAGATGGTGGTTGCATCAAGTCATTGTCTGATAAGAAGAGTTGGGAAAACACGAATATTTCATCAGTGCGTGTGCGACCTCATGGCAAATTGGATTTGCAACTCGTATCAAGCGATAACCTATCACTGGGTGAAGCTGTGAAGTTTGACATCGATTTGGATGGATATGATGGAGACTCGTTGGTTTGGCATGAAGAGAGCACGAAAAAACAAGTGGAATTCATGTCGGAAAAGGCGACTTCATGGCAGTTCGTTCCAACACAAAATGGAGAATTGTCTTATTATATCTCCTCCAAAGAGGGATATGGATGTGTGGATCCATCGGATAAGGTGGTGGTCAATGTGGATTTAGTGATTCCTAATTTGATTACGCCACACAATGATGGAAAAGAGGAGTTGAATAACACCTTCTTGTTGGGAAGGGGACTTCGAGTGGAGATTTTCAATCGTTATCATCAGTTGATATTTGAGGGCGATAACGGATGGGATGCTACCTATAAAGGGGATCTGGCTGAACCTGGCACATACTATTATAGAGTATTCATGCCGAATGGAGAGATCCGTAAGGGCACACTTGAAGTTGGTAAATTTAAGTAGAATCATAAAGTCTAAAGATATATGAAGAAGATTTTGATATCGACATTATTGATGGTATTCGTCTTAGGATCGTATGCTGTGGAGAAGAGACTGATGGGAGGTATATCCTATTTCGAATCCTCTGATATTAATACATCAGCAAAGGAGTTGCCAATCTCCCCATATAAAAATGGCACATTGGTCTTTTTTAGAAATGATACTGCTTATTCATTCGTTCCCAATCAGAATTATATGATTGATAAAATCACACCATGCAAGGAATTGATGAATTTGGGAATTGAGGGTACGTTTGCTTATGATGCACATCACAATAAACTCTATTTTTCCAAACCAGGGGAGACAGGTAAAAATGATTTGTTTGTTGCCTCATGGGAAAATGATAAATGGACGAATGTGGAGATGCTTCAGATACAAGGTGTGATGAAGCAACCGTTATCGTATAAGAACTCCTCCTTGGCAGTGGCTCGCTGGGTGCAGGTGGGTCGTGGTGCTTCTGGTTTTTACAATCCTTCATTGAGTCAGGATGGTAAGCGACTCTATTTCTCAGGAGAGTTTAAGGCAGGAAAAGGAGGACGAGATATATGGTATGTAGATCAGGTGTCCGACAAGGTGTGGAGTCGCCCGACATTGGTGTCAGAATCCAACGCCACCACTTCTGATGAGGATTATCCGCTGGTGGTGGGTGATACACTTTTATATTTTGCATCAAATAGGGAAGGAGGTTACGGTGGTTTGGATATCTACTATGCGAAGAAAGCAAAGAAGGCAACAGAATGGGGACCTGCGATTCCTCTTTCTGAGGTGGTGAATTCCTCTGCGGATGATTATAACGTGGCATTCGGCAGTGATGATGGATCAGCCTTCTTCCTATCTAACCGCGAAGATGGACATGGATCAGATGATATCTACTCATCGGTCTTGATTGGTTTTGCACCAGATATGGATTTGGAACCATTGGCAACCCTCGACGAGCCGAAAGGATTCCATTGGGTGCTCTTCTTCTTCGACTTGGACAAGTATGATATGAAACCTGAATATGAGGCACAGTTGGATGAATTGCTTTCTGCCATGGCTGAGTATCCAGGAGCTAAGTTTGAAATCAGCGGACACACGGATAGTCGTGCGGATGATGACTATAACCTACGCTTGTCGGAAAAGCGTGCGAAATACGTACGTGATTTGTTGATAAAACGAGGTGTGGATGCTTCTACCCTTATTCCAGTAGGAAAGGGTGAGACAGAACTGATTGTGAAGGATGCACAGACGGAACCGGAACATGAACAGAACCGTCGTGTGGAGGTGAAAATTATAGAAGATGATAACGAATAAAAAAGGGGAGGAACGTAAGATGAAAAAAATATTAGTATTGATTAGTCTCCTTTCATTAGGATTCGTAGTGAATGCACAACAAGAGTTGCTTCTTTCACAGCAGTTTTATTCTCGTATAAACAAGAATCCAGCGGGTATTGGTAACGTAGAAGATGTGGACCTCTTCCTGTTAGGTCATTTCCAATATGCAGGAATGGAGGATGCACCCAAAACTTTCCTTGCCAATGCACATACATTTGTGGATAAATGGAACACAGGTATTGGTCTATCTGTTTCTTATGATCATTTGGGTATTGCAAGAGGCTTTACTAATGTGAAAGCTGACTACTCTTATGGCCTGCGATGGCGTGATGACATGTTGGTCTCTTTTGGTTTAGGCTTTGGCGTGTTGGTCTCTCATTTTGATTTGAACAAGTATAAGGTGGAGAGTGAAGCAGAGTTGAGTGAAGATTTTATGCCGGATGATGAGAATGAAACACGTCCCGATATGGATTTCGGAGTTGAATTCATTATGAAGGAGAACCTATTGGTGGGTGCCTCTGTCACACATTTGATCAGTGGAAAGACATCGACCTTTGTGCCTGGACAACACATCTATCTATATGGACGTTATCTGTTTAAGGTGGATGAAAAATGGGATGTAGCGCCGATGCTGACTTACATGCATCACAAGAAGGTGAATTTGCTTGAGGTGAATGTGACAGGTTTTTATGATCGTTTCATCTGGGCAGGTCTGACGTGGCATCCCGATATGTCATCAGGATTTAAGTCCAATCCGTTGGCCATCACGTTGGGTGCAGAATACAAACGTTTCCGCTTAGGATATACCTTTGATATTGGTATAGGAAGGATTCATAACATAGCAGCCACTTCGCATGAGGTGATGCTTTCTTATTCGTTGGAAAGGAAGAAAACGGCTACTGCGGTATATGGCGGGGATTTCTTTGAATAAAAGAAGGAGTCCCCTCTCCATTCCCTACACACCATCAAATAAACTTCCGATTATGCCCGAGACAATTTCTCCTATAGTAGAACCAGATGCTTCACCTACAGCTTCACCTACAGCTTCACCTGCAGTCTGACCAACAGCTTCACCAACAGCTTCACCTGCAGCCTGACCAACGGACTCTTCGGCAACCTGACTGATAACTTGCTCGGCAATTTGATCCGTTGCCTGATCCGTCACCACATCGGTTGCCACATCAGAAGACTCCCCGTTGATGGAATTCGCAACATCATTAAGCGTGTCGCGCAAATCGTTTTTGAATAGCATTTGTTCGACTGTGTTGGCTGAGGTCTTTTTTTCTTCATTTGTTTCCTCTAAATCAAAATTCTCCATGTGGTAATGGTTTTATTGTTTTTTTTATGTTGTTTTCAGCATCCGCAAGTACCTTAAGAAGCGAACTGAAATATTGTTCATTATGAACAACTTTCCAAAGATAATCTAAATATTTTTACGACCTCCATTCTTCGAATACAAAATCTTTTCCCTTTATTTGTTGTTATTAACTTTATAGTTATTGTATTTGGTTGAAAAAGTTGCTATCTTTGCAAATTATAAATTTTAATTGGGAAATTGTAGTCCCTTAACGTAATTACAAAAAGTATGAAAGTCTTAAAATTTGGTGGAGCGTCCGTAGGCTCCATAAAAAACTTGCAGCAGGTCAAGAAAATTGTTGAAGGCGTTAAAGAGCCAGTTGTGATTGTTGTTTCAGCAGTAGAAAATGTCACAGATATGTTGGTGGAGACTACCACATTGGCTGCGCAAGGAAATGCTTCATATACAGAAAAACTGAATGCAATAATTAACACTCACAATCAATTGTTAGATGGTTGCTTGCCTGCCTCATCGAAAGAGAAAGCACAAAAAGAGATCGACTCTTTACATGAGGAGTTGCAGAATATTCTAAAGGGTGTCTATCTAATCAAGGACTTAACGACAAAAACAGAAGATGCTATCCTTTCGTATGGAGAACGCATTGCTTCTTTGTTCATTAGCTATTTCATTGATGCTCAATGCTTGGATTCTCGCAATTTCATCAAGACGAGCGACTCTCTTGGCAATGTCAACGTTGATTATGAGTTAACTTATAAATTAATCAAAGAGGAGTTCTCCTCCTTGTCAAACAATCGTGTCGTAGTGCCAGGTTTCATCGCTTCTGATGTTGACTCTGCAGATGTTACTACATTAGGTCGTGGTGGTTCTGACTATACTGCCGCACTTATTGCTGCTGCATTGGGCGCTTCGAAAATAGAGATTTGGAAGACAGTGGATGGATTCATGACAGCCGACCCAGACGTTACTCGCAAAGCTTATAAGATCGACCACCTTAGCTATTCTGAGGCAATGGAGCTTTGTAACTTTGGTGCAACAGTCATATTCCCTCCAACCATCTATCCGGCTTGCGTGGCTAATATTCCTATTCAGATTATGAATATCAATCGTCCTGATGAGTTGGGTACGCTTATCTCAACAGATGTGAAGGACGAAAAAACCATCAAGGGTATCTCTTCTATTGAAAATACTGCTTTGGTGACCATCCAAGGAATGGGTATGATGAACGTTCATAATGTGAATGGTCGTATCTTCATGAAATTGGATTACAATGGAATCCATACATTCTTCGTTTCTCAGGCTTCTTCTGGTAGCTCCATTTCTATTGGCGTTCAGGCTGATGATGCAGAAAAGGTTATGGACCTTCTAGGTGAGGAGTTCACCGAGGAGATGTCAATGGGCGCTATCAATACCATTACTGCAGAGAAAGATTTGGCTACGATTGCTATCGTAGGTGATAATATGAAGCAAACAACAGGTACTGCAGGTAAACTCTTCAATGCACTGGGTCGTAATAATATCAACATCATCGCATTGGCTCAAGGGTCTGCCGAGACAAACATCTCTTGCGTTGTGAAGCGTGTTGACCTTAGAAAAGCGTTGAACTGTATCCATGAATCATTCTTCCTCTCTGAATATCAACAATTAAACTTGTTCGTTGTTGGTACGGGTACCGTCGGTGGTAGCTTGTTGGAACAATTGCATACTCAGAGAGAGTTGTTGATGAAACAAAACAACTTGATGGTAAAGGTAATCGGTATCGCTGATGTTAGCAATTACATCTTGGATCGTGATGGTATAGATTTGACTCAATATAATGAATTGCTGAAGGCTGGTAAGACATCTACTCCAGAGATCATCAAACAGGCTTTGATCGATTTGAATATCTACAACTGCGTATTTGTCGATTGTACGGCAAGTGGCGCTATTGCTGGTATCTACAAAGACTTACTCCTTCACAATATTTCAGTGGTCGCTGCCAATAAGATTGCAGCTTCCGGTGATTATGACAATTACATGGAGTTGAAGAATATCGCTCGTAAACGTGGTATCAAATATTTGTATGAAACAAATGTGGGTGCAGGTTTGCCAATTATCAACACCATCAATGATTTGATTTTCAGTGGTGATAGAATCGTGAAGTTGGAGGCTGTCCTTTCTGGTACATTAAACTTCATCTTCAATACGATTAGCAAGGATATCCCGTTGAGTAAGGCCATCAGAATGGCTATGGAAGCTCGTTTTGCAGAACCAGATCCTCGTATCGATTTGAGCGGTAAGGATGTTATTCGTAAGTTGGTTATCTTGGCACGTGAATCGGGTATTCGTGTAGAACAAGATGACGTGGAGAAGAACTTGTTTATCCCAACCGACTTCTTCGAAGGTTCATTGGACGACTTCTGGAAGAAGGTAGAGGGTTATGATGCCATCTTTGAAGAGAAACGTAAGGCTGTTGAGGCTGAAGGTAAACACTTCTGTTTCGTGGCTAAACTTGAAAACGGTAAGACGAGCGTTGGTCTGCAAGCCGTTGGACCTTCTCATCCATTCTTTGATTTGAAAGGTAGCAATAACTTAATTATCATCAATACGGCTCGTTATCAAGATCCGATGATGATACGTGGATACGGAGCAGGTGCGGCTGTTACGGCGGCTGGTGTTTTCGCTGATATCATAAGTATTGCTAATATTCGATAATAATAAGGAGTCCTGCAAATGCGGGACTTTTTTAATATTCTTAATATGAAATATTTAATTATATTGGGGGATGGAATGGCTGATGAGCCAATCCCTTCATTAGGAAATAAGACAATCCTGCAAGCAGCTAATACTCCAACAATGGATTTATTGGCTAAGAAAGGTCGCAACGGTCTGTTGGCAACTGTTCCTGCAGGGTTCCACCCAGGTAGTGAGATAGCTAACCTGACGGTCATGGGATATGACGTGGCAAAGGTATTCGAGGGAAGAGGTTCTCTTGAGGCTGCCAGCATGGGTGTTGAGATTGAACCAGGCGAGATGGCTATGCGTTGCAATATCATCTGCGTACAAGATGGAAAGATTAAAAATCACTCCGCAGGTCATATCTCTAACGAGGAGGCTTATCAACTCATCAGCTATCTGAACGAGAAGTTGGGGGATGATAAGGTGCGCTTCTTCCCAGGGGTTTCCTATCGTCATCTGTTAAAAATCAAAGGAGGAAACAAACATGTGTCATGTACCCCTCCTCACGATGTGCCAGGTACCCCTTACAAGGATGTGATGGTGAAGGCAGATTGTCCAGAAGCAGAAGAAACGGCTCGCTTGTTGAATGATCTGATTCTTCGTTCGATGGAGATTCTTCCCGAACATCCAGTAAATAAGAAGCGTGTGGCAGAAGGAAAAGACCCAGCCAATAGCATCTGGCCATGGTCTGCAGGTTATAAACCAGAGATGAAAACCTTGATGCAATTATACGGATTGAAGAGTGGTGCTGTTATCTCCGCTGTCGATCTGATAAAAGGAATCGGTGTGTATGCCGGATTGAAGAGTATTGAGGTGGAAGGTGCCACCGGACTCTATGATACCAATTATGAAGGGAAAACCCAGGCAACTATCGATGCGTTAAGAGAAAACGATTTTGTCTATTTACATATTGAGGCAAGTGACGAAGCTGGTCATGAAGGAAATGTGGAACTTAAATTGAAGACGGTTGAATATCTGGAAAATCGTGTGGTGAAGCCTATTTATGAAGAGGTTTCTAAGTGGGACGAACCAGTGACCATCGCTATTCTTCCTGATCATCCGACTCCATGTCGATTGAAGACACATATATCAGCCCCTATACCGTTCTTAATCTATTATCCAGGCATCGAACCAGATTCCGTACAACAATATGATGAAGAGTCTGCTAAGAAAGGTGCTTATGGCGTTTTGGAGGGTGATGAGTTTATGCATGCGTTGCTAAATTTGTAGAGACGCAATGCATTGCGTCTCTATGGTGACCAACCGACAAACAGCATGATTTAGAAAGACTATCAGTGAAAAACTGGTAGTCTTTTCTTTTTGCAGTGAAAAGATTTTTTGCCCGAAAAAAAAGTTGTAACTTTGCAGACGAATTATATTCTTATGCAAAACATTGTAAATTTGATGAATGATAAGGGCTTGTGCCGAATAGGATTAGATGCCGGTTCTACCACTTTGAAACTGGTGGCAATAGACACAAAGGGTGATGTTGTCTACAAAGATTATAACAGACATCATGCAGATATTCCTGGAACTCTTCTAACGTCTTTGACGAAGATGAAGGCTTCTATGGGGAATGTCATGGTCTCTTTTTGCGCGACGGGTTCTGCAGGTATGGGATTGTCAGAACGTTTTCAACTCCCATTTGTTCAGGAGGTTGTAGCTGCAACCAAGGTGATAGAGAGTAAGTATCCGTTGACAAAGACACTTATCGATATAGGTGGTGAAGATAGCAAAATGATCTTCTTTAACAAGCAACTTCAACCTGATATCCGTATGAATGGTAACTGTGCGGGAGGTACGGGTGCTTTTATTGATCAAATGGCGGCAATACTTGCTGTGAATGTGTCTGAATTGAGTGAGATGGCCATGCATGCGGATACGATCTATCCGATAGCTTCTCGATGTGGTGTCTTTTCTAAGACAGACATACAAAACCTGATTAGTTTGAATGTTAGTCGAGAGAATATTGCAGCATCCATCTTCAATGCTGTTGTCACTCAGGTCGTTTCCACATTGTCTCGTGGATGTGACATCAAACCGCAACTTTTCCTTTGTGGCGGTCCGTTCGCTTTTATCCCTGCTTTGAAGAAACTTCTGATGGAGAAATTGTCCATGACAGAAGATAATGTGATCTTATGCGAACATGCCTCCGTCATCCCTGCATGGGGTGCCTCTTTGTCTGTTGAGGCAAATGCCAAACAGATGACGATTGATGATTATATCGAATTGTTCTCAAAAAACAAAGGAACCGTCGGTATCGCTAAATCGGGATTGAATCCATTGTTTGAAAACGAACAGGAATTTAATGAGTGGGTTCTATCAAAAGAAAAAAATAAAATAGAAAAGGTCGATATAGCAGATTTGACAGATGAGAATTGCTATATCGGTATCGATTCTGGTTCTACTACCACTAAGGTGGTGGCAATGGATCAGCAGGAGCGAATCTTCTTTACCTTCTACAAGAAAAATGGTGGTAAACCATTGGAAACTGTAAAGGAGGGCTTGACAGTATTGTTGGAAGAAGCTCGATCAAAAGGAAAAAAATTGAATGTTATTTCAGGTTGTTCCACAGGTTATGGAGAAGAGTTGATCAAAACAGCCTTCGAACTTGACTATGGTATGGTGGAGACAATCGCTCATTATACAGCTGCATATAAATTAAATCCAAAGGTTTCTTTCATCTTGGACATTGGTGGCCAGGATATGAAGGCTATCTTTGTTGATAAAGGGGCTATCAATCGATTGGAAATCAATGAGGCTTGCTCTTCTGGTTGCGGTTCGTTTATTGATAGCTTTGCGAAGTCGTTGGAATGCCCGATCGCAGAATTTGTTGATAGAGCATGCAAAAGTCAGAACCCTTCTGACCTGGGTACACGTTGTACTGTCTTTATGAATTCAAAGGTAAAGCAATGCTTGCGTGAAGGGGCTCCATTGGATGATATCTCTGCTGGTTTGGCCTACTCAGTAGTGAAAAACTGCTTGTATAAGGTGTTGAAACTGAAGAGTATGGATGAACTTGGAGACCATATCGTCCTTCAGGGTGGTACAATGCGTAATAAAGCTGTGGTACGTGCTTTCGAATGCTCTACAGGCAAAACAGTTGTGGTCTCTAACTACCCAGAATTGATGGGTGCATACGGAGCTGCTCTTTTTGCTAAGCAGAGAACTGAAGTTTCAGCAGGTCAGACTCAACCAATGAACAGACTCTTGGACGAGGTGGTTGACTTGAAAGAATACACGGTGGAACCTATGCGTTGCGTGGGTTGTGAAAATAATTGCCAGATTCTGAAAAATGTGTTTGCCAATGGCAAAACCTATTATTCAGGTAATAAGTGCGAAAAAGTTTATACCAATAAGGGTGAGAAGGGTCGTGTTGCCTTCAACCTTAGTCTATATAAGAGTGAACAAGCCTTCAAAAGCAGTACGAAGGGTATGGTGAAGAATCCGCTTCTCACCATCGGTATCCCTCGTGTTTTGAATATGTATGAGAACTATCAGTTCTGGTACATCCTCTTCTCTCAATGTGGTATTGAGGTGAAGAAGTCCGCTCGTTCAACATTTAAGATTTATGAGTCCGGATTGAACACGGTGATGGCTGATAACATCTGTTTCCCAGCTAAGTTGGTTCATGGACATATCTTTGATTTGGTATCTAAAAAGGTGGATCGCATCTTCTTCCCGTATGTGGTGTACGAGGAGATGGAACCTAAATCCAATAATAGTTACAACTGTCCGGTGGTGGCTGGTTATTCGGATGTATTGAAAAGCGCCATCAATACGAAGGCGAAATACAACATTCCGTTGGATGCCCCTGTCATCAATTTCAAGGATGATACGTTATTGATGAAGTCGTGTCGATTGTATCTTTCTCAGTTGTTGAAAGATCAATACGACGAGCAGATTTTCCAAAAAGCCTTCCAAATGGCAAAGGAGGCTAAAAACAGCTATGTGAAATCTATTCATGATAAAGCTGTACAACTATTGGATAAGGCCGAGAAGGAGAATCGTTTTGTGATTCTTTTGGCTGGTCGTCCATATCATAATGACCCGCTTATTCAACATAAGGTCTCTGAGATCATCACCTCATTTGGCGTGGATGTCATCACGGAAGATGTGGTTCGTGGTGTGGATGAATCGATTGCCAATTCTCATATCATCCCACAATGGTCTTATATGAACCGAATCATGAAGGCGGCTCAATGGGTAGCCAATACGGATAAAGATGTTCATTTTGTTCAGTTGACCTCCTTTGGTTGCGGTCCGGATGCCTTTATCTTGGATGAGGTGAGTGATATATTGAAACAGGGAGGTAAGAACTTGACCTTGCTGAAGGTGGATGATGTGAATAATGCAGGTTCTCTTCGTTTGCGTATTCGCTCTTTGATTGAATCACTGAAATTCAAGCATGAAGGTATAGAAGCGGCTAAATCACCGTTTAAGACAACTCCTGAATATACAGTCTCAGATAGAGGAAAGAGAAAGATTCTAGTTCCGTTCTTCTCTGAGTTTCATTCACCGTTTATCCCTGCAGTGTTTAAACTGATGGGCTACGAAATGGAGAACATGCCATCGAGTGATGCAGAATCGGCTCGATTGGGATTGAAATATGCTAATAACGAGATTTGTTATCCTGCTACGCTTGTGGTGGGTGATTGTATCCGTGCATTGGAATCAGGCAAATATGATCCTAATAATATAACATTTGCGATAACTCAGACGGGTGGTCAGTGTAGAGCGACGAATTACATCGCGTTGATTAAAAAAGCTCTGATAACTGCTGGCTATGAGAATATACCAGTGGTGTCGGTCTCTATTATGAACACCATCAACGAACAGTCTGGTTTCACCCCTGATATTAAGAAGGCTGCTAAGATCACTTTGTATATGCTTTTCTATTCGGATGCTATCGCAAAGATGTATTATGCAGCGGCTGTCCGTGAAAAAGAGAAAGGTGCGGCTGAGAAAATCAAGGATGAATATATTCAGAAAGGAGTCTCTTGCATTCCGTTGAAAAAAACGAGTCAGTTGTTGAAGTATTTGGAAGAGGCTGCTTTAAAATTCGAAGCTATTACACAGACCAAAGCTGTGCCAAGAATCGGTATTGTGGGTGAAATCTTCATTAAATATAACTCCTTTGGTCATCAACATGTAGTGGATTGGTTGGTGCATGAGGGTATTGAACCGGTTATCCCTTCCTTAAATGAGTTTTTCACTCAATACTTCCCGAATGCTAAGTTTAATGAAACCAGCTACTTGGATGTGAAACGCTCCCTTAAGCAGAGAATGCTGACATTGTTGGGCGAAAGCATGATTCGAAGAATAGAGAAAAAGGTAGATAAGGCAGCTTCCAAGTTCCGTTATTATGAGAAGATAGCGAATATCCACGAGGAGGCTAAACGTGCAGAGAAGATAGTTAGTTTGGCTGCTCAGTTTGGTGAAGGTTGGCTTATCCCTGCAGAGTTGGCTTCGTTTGCAGAGCGTGGCATCAATGCGGCTATTAGTTTGCAACCATTCGGATGTATTGCTAATCATGTCATCTCAAAGGGTATTGAAAAGAAGGTAAAAGATATATATCCAGATATGAATATTCTCTTCTTGGATTTTGATGGTGGTGTGAGTGAGGTGAATGTGCTTAATCGTCTTCACTTTATAGCTAAAGCGGCACAATCCCAAATAAAAAAGAAGTGAGTTAGAACCTAGCTAAAGATCATTTTATAGCATATAGGAGAACTTTCGGATAGAGATCTATTCGAAAGTTTTTTTATTGATGAAGATAACAATTAATCTTGGTCTTTTCTCCTTCCTTGTCTGTGTTTGTATAACTGATAGGAATTGATGAGGTTTTGCCATAAAACGTATGTGGCGGGTGCGATGGCAACGATAGGAGAGAAGAAGGTTTGAGCCATCCAGATAGCCAGAATGGTGTTCTTTTGTCCGTAGGCTTGTCCGCTGGCTACTTTATTATGATATTTCTTTCCGATTCGACGGCCAAATGTGAATTGTGCCATACAGGTTATTAATGAGACAATAGCAATGTTGAAGGCAGAGTAGATTTGAGTTCTGTCTAAGTTCATCAAATCTGTTGTTGTTCGTGCCATTAGTAATACCAATGCGATGGTCCATAACCAAAAAGAGATACCTTGTTTCTTCTTGAAATAATCGTGAATGGAAGGAATGATTAATTTGAGGATGGCTGCCAATAAGAATGGTCCGAAGATCAAAGGAAAGGCTTTGCCGCAGATGATGTAGAAAGATTGTAGGAAGGTGAGTCCCTCCACGCCTGCTCCGTGTGCACCAATCAATGAGAAATAGAATGGGGCGAAAATAGCCACTAATAAGTTGCTGGAGATGCTATATGTGATTAGTCCCTCCACATTACCACCCAATAATCCCGTAATGACTGGCGCTGATGTGGCAGTTGGCGCGATAAGGCATATTAAGGCTCCTTCCGCTACGTTTATGTCAAACTTGAAAAATAGTAGATAGACAAGCATGCAAACGGTGAATTGTATGATTAGTAGGTAAATGTGCCATGGCTTCCATCTGAATTGTCGAATGTCTACTTTGCAATAGACGATGAACAACATAACGAACAGCATGTATTTGGTGATAAAGGTAATGTCTTTCAGGGGTTCATCCATGAAATATTTCGTGATGAAAGAGATATCGGTGAATATGGAGTGGAATACAATACCTATCATCATCGAGATGAACAGGGCATAGGTTTTTAAAAAGTTAATCATATATATTATGTACAAATAAAGACGTGCAAAGGTACGCCTTTATTCTCTTATTTATGATAAAAACGATGGGAACTTTTGTGAAATCTTTTCTTATGGTGTGCTCTATAATATTTCATAAAAAAAGACGTACGATTGTACGTCTTTTGTGCCTTCTAACAAGAAAGAATTATAATTTTAGCTTGGATATAATCCATAATAAAAGGATGGCACCCAATACGGCTACAATTAATTGACCAATCAAGCCTCCGAAGCTGATTCCCAATATGCTAAAAATCCAACCGCCTAAAACTCCTCCGACGATACCAATGATAATGTCTAGTATAAGTCCCTTACCTGAACCAGAGAAAATTTTGCTGCCTAAGAATCCTGCTATGGCACCAAGCAATAGTGATAATAATATTCCTTCCATGTTTAATTAAATTAAATTGTTTGACTTTTCAGATTTTTTTGAAAAATCCGATTGATTATTACTCGACTAAAGTAAAGAAAATAATTTCTTTTTGCAAGTTTCTATTGGGTATTTTTATGATTTGCTTTTTGATAAAAAAAGCATCGATTTTGAGAAACCGATGCTTGTATATTTGAGAATTGTGAGATTAACTTCTTACCTGACCATTCCCCTTGATAATCCATTTGCAGGTGGTGAGTTCCTCCAATGCCATAGGACCACGAGCATGCATTTTTTGAGTGGAGATACCGATCTCTGCGCCTAGTCCGAATTGGGCCCCATCCGTCCATGCAGTAGATGTGTTTGTATAGACGCATGCAGCATCCACCATCTGATCGAACAATGCGATGTTTTTTTCATTCGTACTGATGATGGCTTCGCTATGCTTTGAACTATATTGTGCAATATGCTCCAATGCGGCATGAATGTCTTTTACGGTTCGAATGGCCATCTTCAATGACATGAATTCCAGTCCGAAGTGCTCTGGTGTGGCGTGTTCCAAATAAGGATATTTTCCTTCTAATGCTTTGTATGATGCTTCGTCGGCATAGATAATCACATTCTTAGTAGCCAGTTTCTCGCATAAGAAAGGAAGATCGTTTAACCTCTTTTCGTTGATCAAAACACAGTCGAGTGTGTTGCAGACACTTGGACGACGCGTCTTGCCATTAAAGATGGCATTTGCTCCAATTGTAAGGTCGCACTCTTCATCAATGTATGTGTGGCATACCCCAGCACCTGTTTCGATAACAGGAACCATGGCATTTTCTCTTACAAATTTGATGAGTCCTGCGCTACCTCTTGGTATGATTAAATCAACATATCCCACTGCATTTAACAACTCTCCGGTGGCTTCACGTCCTGCTGGTAATAAGGCTACAATGTTTTCGTTTAATCCGTTCTTTTTAAGAACAGAATGGATGATGTTTACGATGGCTACGTTTGAATTGTAGGCATCGGTTCCTCCCTTCAAGATACATGCATTGCCAGATTTGAAACAGATGGAAAAGACATCGAAACTAACATTAGGTCTAGCTTCGTATATAATGCCAATCACACCCATGGGAACACTGATCTTTTTTATCTTTAATCCATTCGGACGTTCAGTCTCTTTTAATGTTCTTCCAAGAGGAGAGGGGAGAGTGGCAACATTTCTGATATCGGACGCTATACCTTTGATACGCTCTTCGGTTAGCATCAATCTATCATACATAGGGTTGCTTTTCTCCATTTTGTCCAAATCTTTTTGATTTTCAGATAAAATGTAGTCGACTTGTTTCTCAGCCTCATCAGCCAGTGAGTTCAATATGTTATTGATTTGACTGTCTGTTACCTTGTTGAGGCTTTTGGATGCAGTTTGTACATCTTTGAATATAGTTGTTAGATCCATGTTTCTGACGTAATTTAGATTAAAACAAATATAAGTAATCGCAATGGATAATCGGTTTCTTGCCCTTTTTACCAATCAATTTCCGTGCATCGTCACTTTTGTATTGTGCTTTACCCACACCGAGTTGATTGCCCTCTTCGTCCATTACTTTCACTATATCATCTTTTTCAAAATCTCCATCGATTCTTACCACTCCGACGAACAAGACGGATGATGCTGAATCTCCTTCTATCAAGGCTTGCTTGGCTCCTTCGTTGATGATGACCTTTCCACGTGCGAATCCGTCGCTATGCGCAATCCACTTTTTGATACTGGTGGCTGGCTCTTCGGAAGGTAGAAAACGTGTGCAGACCACATCCTCATTAGAGGTTAAGAGCTTTAATAGGATATCGTCTTTCTTTCCATTGGCAATGATTACCTTCTTCCATAGGATGACTTGGAGGTCTGTATATAGTTGGAAAGATCTCGCTTGCCTGGGTATACTTCTCGAATGACGGAAGAATTTGCATCTGAGGGATTGCCATTGTAAATACCGTCGATGTTACTCAGTATGATTAATTTCTCCGCCCCCATCATTGTTGCTACCATGCCCGATAACTCATCGTTATCGGTGAACATTAGTTCGGTGACCGAAATGGTATCATTCTCGTTGACGATAGGCACCACCCCGTGTTGTAACATCACCTCCATGCAGTTGCGCTGATTTAGGTAGTGGGAACGTGTACTGAGACTCTCTTTGGTGGTTAGTACTTGACCGCAAACCAAACCTTCCTCTTCGAAGAAGGTATGGTAATGGTTGATTAACTTTGCTTGCCCAATGGCAGAGAATAGTTGACGAGCAGAAACAGCATCCAACTTGTCGTCCGTAATCAACGAACGACCGGCTGCTACAGCACCAGATGAAACCATGATGATTTCAAATCCTTGCTTGTGCAAAGTTGACACTTGGGAAACAATCTGCTTGATTCGGGATAAATCCAATCCTCCCTCTTTCGCAGCTAGTACGTTACTCCCAATTTTTACTGCAATGCGTTTCTTCATGCTCTCCTTATTTCTTGTTATCTCTCAGTTCGGAACGTTTGATTTTACCACTGATGGTCTTAGGCATTTCGTCCACGAATTCTATGATACGAGGATATTTGTAAGGCGCTGTCGTTTTCTTAACGTAATCTTGAATGTTTTTGATTAAGTCGGCATCACCCTTGCCTTTGTATTCTTTTGTTAAAACGATGGTTGCTTTTACCACTTGTCCACGGATTTCGTCAGGAACACCTGTGATGGCGCACTCCAAAACGGCTGGGTGGGTAAGCAATGCACTCTCCACTTCGAATGGACCGATACGGTAACCAGAACTCTTGATGACATCATCTGTACGTCCGACAAACCAGAAATATCCATCCTCATCACGCCATGCAATATCACCTGTGTGATATACACCACCTGCAATGCATTCGTTTGTCTTTTCTTGGTCTCGGTAATATCCTAAGAAAAGACCGATTTGGTGACCACCTTTGAGACGGAAGACAACCTCTCCATGTTCTCCATCCTCTACAGAATGACCGTCAGGAGCGATCAAATCGACGTCGAAGATTGGATTAGGTCTTCCCATAGAACCTGGTTTTGGCTCCATCCATGGGAAGGTGGCAATGGAAACAACGGTTTCTGTTTGTCCAAATCCTTCCATCAGTTTGATACCAGTCTCGTTGTAGAAGTCTTGGTAGATAACTGGGTTCAACGGCTCTCCGGCAATGAAACATTGTTTCAATGATGATAGGTCGTAGTTCTTTAGTCCCTCTTTCATCATAAAACGGAATACGGTTGGAGGTGCACAGAAAGAATTGATATGATATTTCTCTATGATGGAAAGCATATCGGCTGCATTGAATTTCTCGTGATCATATACAAAAACGGTAGCACCAGAAATCCATTGTCCATACAATTTACCCCATGCGCATTTTCCCCATCCGGTATCTGCTACTGTAAGGTGTAGGCAATTTTCGTTCAAATTGTGCCAGTATTTACCTGTTACGATGTGACCAAGAGGGTAGGTGAATGAGTGAACCACCATCTTAGGGTTGCCTGTTGTCCCTGATGTGAAGTATAGCAGCATCATGTCGTTGTTGTCGTTACGTGCAGGTGGCACGAAGGCAGGCGCTGAATCTAATCCTTTGTGGAAATCTTCCCATCCATCTGGAACAAGAGGGCCAACGGATATTCTAAATTTTAATGATGGCGATTCTGCAACAGAATCGTTGACGTGCGTTGTGATAATCTCATCTCCGTAAGCAACGATTGCTTTGATATCGGCTGCGTTGCAACGGTAAACGATATCTTTTTTCGTTAAAAGGTGAGTGGCTGGAATAGCAACTGCGCCAATCTTGTGAAGCGCAATGATGGAAAACCAGAATTCATAGCGACGTTTAAGAATTAACATCACCATATCACCCTTACCAATACCTAAAGATTGAAAATAGGAAGCTGTTTTATCTGTTTCGCGTTTCATGTCAGCAAACGTGAATTCAATGTGCTCTCCCTTATCGTTTGTCCAACAAAGTGCTACTTTGTTAGGTTCTTCTTTTGCCCATTCATCCACAACGTCATATCCGAAGTTGAAATGGTCAGGTACTACTAGTTTAAAGTTCTCTTTGAAGTCCTCGTATGATTCGAACTTCACTCTATTGACAAATCGTTCTACCATATATGTAGCTTTGAAAAAAATCGGTTATAAAATGATTGCGAGGAATTTGACGGTTTTGTTGTTTAACGCCTTCATTCCGTGAAGTTTATTTGAGTCGAAGTAGATGCTGTCTCCTTCGTTGAGTGTGAGCTCTTTCCCGTTGATACTGATGAGCATACTGCCTTCCAATACCATGTTGAACTCTTGACCTGGATGTGAATTCAGGTGAATGGGTGCATCGTTTGGCTCTACTGTTACAATGAACGGATCTCCCTTGCGATCAATGAACCCAGCAGCCAAAGATTGGTATTTGTAGGCTTTTGTGCGTTCCATGGCAGTACCTTTCCCTTTACGTGTGAGGTAATAGGTGTTCATGTGAGGGTCTTCTCCAAAAAGAAGAGCTGTCATCTCAATGTTACACTTCTGCGAAATTCGGTGAAGAATGCTGACAGGAATGTCTTTCTCTCCACTTTCGTAGGCAGCGTATTCAGAAGGTTCAATGGCACAAATCTCTGCCATTTGCTCTACTGTCATCTCAAGATCTTCACGCAAACCTTTCATGCGCAAAGCTATTTGTTTGATTTGTTCGTTTACCATAAAAATATATAAGTTAGTGAAGGTTATACGTGAGTTAATTGTTCGCTTTAATGCCTTTGATGACGGCGTTGGTGAAGCCGTACTCTTCCATTGCATTAAGCCCCTTGATTGTCCATCCACCAGGTGTGGTGACTTTGTCTATCTCAAATTCTGCATTTGTTTTGTTCTTAAGAATTAACTCTGCCGCTCCAATCATGGTTTGTGCAATCACTTCTTGTGCTATGTCTGGTCGAATACCTAACTCGACAGCTCCTTCTGTAGCTGCACGTAAGTAACGTAGTGCGTAAGCAATTCCACAAGAGGATACGTTTGTGAATGCACTCATTTGTTTCTCAGGAATGGTAATAGCCCGACCTAACTTGTTGAAAAGACCTAAAACAAAGGATTCTTGCTCCTGACTTGCATTGAGTGAACTGACAAAATTCATTCCTGCAAGAAGTGCAACCGCTGTGTTTGGCAACACTCTGAACAAAGAATAGTTCTTTCCGATTTTTTCTGCAATGTGACTTAATTCAACTCCTGCAGCAATGGAAATAATCGTCTGATGAGGGTTAATAGCGGATTTAATACCATCAAGAACAGTATCCACCAACCATGGCTTAACTGCAATAATAATGTAATCTGCTTTTTTAGCAGCTTCGCAGTTGTTTGTGGTAATGAAAATGTTCTTGTTAATCTTGGAGATGTTCTTTAATGTCTCCTCACTGGCATCAGCAACGAAAAGTTCGTCTGCTTTACATGCCTTGCTAAGGTATAAGCCTTTTACGATGGCGCCTCCCATATTGCCGGCGCCGATGAATGCTATTTTCATAAGACGAAAATTATTAATACATTTCTTAAGTCGTGCAAAGATAGTGATTTTGTGACAAATTCGTATTCTCAAATAAAGTTTTCTTGTGGAGTGGGGAAAATGATTTGTTTTGAGGGGGTGTCAGACTCTGAAACGTCTTGACACCCCCTCGTTTGAATTATCATTTAATCTTGATGATTTCGATGGTTCCGGTGATGTAGATTCCGTTACTCATTCTCACTTTGTGATAGTAGACTCCTGGATCAGCTATGCCTCCTCGGAAACTTCCATCCCATCCATTATCTCCCTCAAATACCTTTTGTCCATATCGGTCGAAGATCACAACGTGATGATGTTTCATGAACACATCATTCAAGCCATCTTTCGTATGAGGCGTAAAGGCGGTAGGTATACCATCCAGAACGGCAACTCGTGTTAATCCGCTTGGTACAGAAGGACACACACCATCCGTAATGGTTACGTAATAGTAGGAGGTGTCTATTGGAGAATCAGTGATCTCTGTACTCTCTCCTCGGTCTATGATAGAAAGCACCTGATCTGGTTTGTCATCCCAATTGTTGAAGACAAACTCCTCGTGTTCTGTTGCACTGTTGAACTCCTTCATGTCATAGTCTCCAACCACTTTGTACCATGTCAATTGCTTGTAATCATATCTCGTCTCTGCTGACAATGAGATACTTTCACCAAACCAAATTCTTGCTGGATCGTTAGGATCTGTTTGAATGAAGATCTCCTCTGGTTTGTAACGTTTATGTACATCGAAGAGGATAGAGTCTCTTGAGAATAAGAGGTTAGCTCTTAATAATTCTAATGCAATAGAATCATTTTCAAGGAACGCAAGTGAATCCTCTGTCGTCATTTGGAATCCTGTGTTATTGCAGAATGCTAAATGCGTGTTGAGTGATGAGGATGTACCACATTCGTTTTCTGCATATAGAACTGCCGACAGATTATTGTCATTGTATGAAATTAATCCTCTTACTGAGTCTTTGAAGTCAAATAATAGATCATCTTTCTTCCAATAAGTTCTCAAACTGTCTGCTCCCATATTGTCAATGCAATTGATGTATGGGTCTAAGTCAACCTGATTCTTCTCGCAGATGGATACGACCGCAGATTCGAGAGAGATCTTAGGACGCTCTTTTATGTTGACGAAGATAGTAGCTGTATCGGAACATCCTGACGTTGTATCGGTAACAACCATCGTATAGTAGCCTGACTCACTGCGTTGTGTCAACTTCGTCAATTCCGCTGCGGCTTTGTCCGAACTACCAAAGATGGATGCAACATCCTCAAATAGATGCCAGTAGGTCTTCTCGTTATCACTGAACATCAAGTTCTCTACCTTAGGTTCCTTGCCTCGATAGTATTCGTATGCAAATGTACTATTGATGATGACCTTTTCGTGTGTCCAATCGTCAATGATAACCAGACTTCCTGATGCGGATCTGATCTTCTGACTTGCCAATGAAATACCTTGATCGTCGGTGATACATGAATCAACATTTGTTGCGTACAATCTGGCAATCTCTTTCGCATATTGAACATATACTTTCTTGCTCAAACTGTCAACGTTGCCCGTTACGTCATATACATAGA
This sequence comes from uncultured Bacteroidales bacterium, assembly GCA_902784425.1. GTDB lineage: Bacteria > Bacteroidota > Bacteroidia > Bacteroidales > Paludibacteraceae > UBA1181. The sequence goes on along the minus strand of CACZUS010000053.1, from coordinate 2,602 downwards.
TCATAACATCTGTTGGCTCGTCTACAATTGTTCCTGCTGCTGGTACTTGTACAATCGTTAAGTTTTCTGAACAGTTATCTGATGCAAATGCTTTAACCTTTTCTGCGTAGCTTGGAATCTTGAATGTACAATGTCCTTCAAGATCTGCTAAATCGTACTCATCCCAATCGCTTGGAACATTCAGCTTAGGACTGATGGTATCTCTGACGAGAATCATTTGACGTTGCTCTCTAGTGTTTCCGCAACGGTCTTTTGCTATATACGTTCTTACAATTTCATAATTGTAATATGCATAATCATCACTGTTCATATTCCTATTGTTTGTCTCTGTAATCTCTACAATAGGAGCTGGGTCACAATTGTCGGTTGCATTGATACTGATAATGTCAAATATATCATCCGTACAACTTAACACAGTGTCTTGCAATGCTCTGTCGAAGATTGGTGCAATCGTATCTCTTACGGTTACGGTCTCCTCACAAGTGATGTCATTGCCTCGAAGATCGGTTACGTGATAGATACGTGTTACAGCCATGTTACAACTGTCATTGTTGTGAATGTCTTCTGAACGGAAGGTCTCTGGTAAAATCTTCCTTTCATTTGGTATATATCCGCCATTAGCTTTGAACTCATCAAATGTCTTGTATGATTCTGGTATGTCATCGATACATGAGAATACCTTTCCGTCTAATGTGCCAGGACATGTGAGTGGCTCGATGGTCCAGCCTTCAACAATCAATACTTGTGGACATTGACTGCTGTTGCCTGCCTTGTCTGTATATGTCCAATTGATGATTGTCTCTCCTAATGGATAGATGCTCTCCATTGGTTGATTGTCTTCTCGTGAACCTTCTGCTACTAATGTTCCATCACACTCGTCTTCGTGGGTTGGCGCTTTCAATCCAGCGGCTACAGCCTCTTGATAAGTGATGGAGTCGAAGTAGGTGGAGTTTTCTGTAATCTTAACTCTGATTGTATCCAAATCACATACTGGTGTTGGTGCCTTGATATCAACTACGGTTACCTTTTGTACACAAGTGTCAGATATGTTACCTGTAGGATCGGTTGCATACCACTTAACTTCTGTCGTTCCAATAGGGAAGTTATGTGAAGCGGATCCTTGATATTCGATGAACTCTTCTCCATCTATGCTGTAGTATAATTTCTCAACACCACATCTGTCTATTGCAGTTGGGGTAGATAAGAAGTTAACTGTATCACATGCAATGATAGACATTGTTGTGTCGCTTGCACTTTGGATAGTAGGCTTCTCTGTGTCATTGATCGTGTAGGTGTAACTCCATGTACTATTTAAACCACAGTCAGAATAGTGATATTCGTATGTGACAGTTCCTTGTACATTTTCTTTTCCTGCCACCCAATTTTCAATCTTGTTTAATGTTGGTATTACATTTCCTCCACAACTATTGATTGCGTTAGGTGCTTCTGGTACGATTGTGTCACCAACACATGCGATAGTTGAACTTGTTTCATATCCAACACTTTGGATGACAGGATTCTCCTTGACAATGTGACAAGTGTATACCCAGTCATGTGAATGATTTGCACAGTCTGTATAGGTGTATGTGTAAGTTACGTCGCCCTCGCACTCTGGTGCTTCGCTGATTACAGGACCACTAACTGTTGCCACACCACAAACTGCATTGACCGTCGGAACGATAGGCTCTTTAATGTCAGCCACGCAATTAACAGTCGTATCAGCATTTGCAGGGATAGAATCACTGAAGTCAGGTACAACTACGTGGTAAGTATATACCCAGTCGTTGGTGTGACCAGCGCAATCCGTATAGGTGTAAGTGTAAATCACGTCACCTTCGCACTCTGGCACTTCACTGATAACAGGACCACTGACTGTTGCCACACCGCAAACTGCGTTGACAGTCGGAGCAGCAGGAGTTGTGATGTCAGCCACACAGTTGACAGTCGTATCCGCATTGGCTGGGATGGAATCGTTGAAGTCAGGCACGACTACGTGATAAGTGTATACCCAGTCGTGAGAGTGGTTTGCACAATCCGTATATGTGTATGTGTAAGTCACATCACCTTCGCATGTGGGATCGTCTGATTTAACAGGACCGCTAATCTCAGCCACACCGCAAACAGCGTTGACTTCTGGAGCTGCTGGAACCTTGATGTCAGCCACGCAGTTGACTGTCGTATCCGCATTGGCTGGGATGGAGTCATTGAAGTCAGGAACCACTACATGGTAGGTGTAAACCCAGTCGTGAGAGTGGTTTGCGCAATCCGTATAGGTGTATGTATAAGTGACATCACCCTCGCATTCTGGAACGTCACTGACAACCGGACCGCTAACATTAGCCATACCGCAAACTGCGTTGACAGTCGGAGCAGTTGGAGTTGTTATGTCAGCCACGCAATTAACAGTCGTATCGGCATTTGCTGGGATAGAATCACTGAAGTCTGGTACAACTACGTGGTAAGTATATACCCAGTCGTGAGAGTGGTTTGCACAATCCGTATAAGTGTAAGTGTAAGTCACGTCGCCCTCGCAAGCAGGATCGTCAGACTTAACTGGTCCGCTGACTGTTGCCACACCGCAAACAGCGTTGACTTCTGGAGC
>CACZUS010000052.1 GCA_902784425.1 uncultured Bacteroidales bacterium | reverse complement strand
AAATCTGTAGGCTAGGTCTCCGTGATTCCATACAAGACATCTGTGCTGTTTGTCGTATACTTCGAAAAAATAGGTGGTGTCTTTCGGGGTGTATGTGACGCTATTTACCGACATGACATTTCCTTTGTAGTCGTATCTAAAACTACCGTGATTGAACATACATTCTGCACTGGCGCAGGCGAAAGCAGCATGGGCCATGCAGATAAATGTTAGAAGAATGAATATCTTTTTCATGTGAAGAGAAGTGTTAATTATCGTAATAAACAAACGTTGTTTTTGTTATCGACTTAACTCCATTTGATTCTCTTGTCCGTTCGGTAATATTGCCGACAGAATCGTAGGTGTATGTTGCTATGATTTGGGTACCTTTGTCCGTCGTTTCTTTTACAGAGACGAGGTGGTCGTTGACGTATTGCCCTGTAATCTTAATGGTATTACCATCCAGTACGGTCACCGATTGGAGATGGTTCTGTTTATCATATTTGTATACTATTTTGTTGTATGTCAGTGGGTCATCCCATTCGTTTTCATTTATGATATTTTCGGGAAGCTTTGTGAGTCTCACCTCTGATTGTATGGAAAGTAGTTTCCTTTGTGTGTTATAGGTGTATTTGATATGGTTCACCAGCTTGGAATTCTTAAATTCTTTCTTGCTTAAGATGTTGCCTTTGGAATCGAAGGTGGTGCGGGTGATGGTGGTGTCTGGGTTGAACGTTCCATCTTTTTCCTCCCCATCAATCTCCGTGATGATCTCTTCGTTTGCAGTGCGGGTTTCCTTTGTGCTGTAGATGCTGATCAATGTGTCATTCCTGTAGCTCATAGAGATGTCAGGCTCATCAATGTTGTCGCTCTTTTCGTACAATGCTATATTTACTTCATTGTAGCGATTCGTTTTGCATTCTGTTATTTTATTATTTTCGTCATATTTCATGAAACACTCTTCGTATCTGTCTAAGTTCTTGTAGTATATCTCATTTCCCTTTGCGTCGTAACGTGTGATGCGCGATAGGGCACCGTTATAGTACTCATACCTTGTTTTCAAGCCCGCTTCCTCGCGTTCGAAACTTATATCGCGGTTCATCTTGCAAGAGTCGGCTATTGGTAAGCCTGCCGAATCGTATTTATAATATTCAGTCAATGAGTCATTTTCATATACCTCCGTCAGATAACCTTTTGAATTGTAGATCTTTTTTGTACGATGGGTGGTGTTGTTTGTTCTGTCGATGGAGACAATGGCTGTGTCGTTTCCTCTTTGGTCATAGTAGGTGTATTTGTATTTTGAGATGAAATTGGGACGACTATAGGATATGCTGCAGTATTCCTTTTCGTCTGAATTATAATAGGTTTTCCAGCCCTGACGAGTCTCAATAGGCTTCTTGCCATCCCCCGATCGATGGTTGGACGATATGACACGGTCAACCCAACGACGGGTCTCAATTAGCTTGCCATCCTCCGAGTAAACGTATTCCTCGTCTGTTTTGTCGAGGTTGTTATTCCTCATTTCAACAGGTTTCCATTTGCCGTTGAATACACCAAACCTATAGAATAGAAATCCTCCTTTACTGTTGTCACTCCATACGAGACACTTTTGCTGTTTGTCATAAGACCTGAAGAAATGGAAAGTGTCTATCTTTTCTTTGCCGTCCTTATAGCTCGAAGTGTATGTGATACCATATGCCGACATGACATTCCCTTTGTACGTGTAATCAAAAGTACCGCGGACGAATGCACAGTACATGCAGGCGAAGGAAGCATTGACCATGCAGATAAGCGTTAGAAGGATGAATGTTTTTTTCATGGTATGAGAAAAGTTAGATAAAATGAACTTTGAAGGACAAATATAAAAAAAGAGATGAAACAAATAAGGCTAACACAAGTAATTATTTGTTTATGACGAATGGAATGGAAAAGAAAGAATGAATGTTTTTTTGTATATCAGACAATCTTTTATATTTTTGTCAGTTGTAAGTTATAAGGATTACCTTTATTTTGTCATAACATGAAAAACCTCTTTACGAAATACATACCGCATGGATTGATGGTGATGGTGGTGATTATTTCCATTTGCGCCTTGGTGGCTCGTGTGGGATATACATCGACCTACCTTGATCCGATGTCGCAGGTGCTCAATAATTTCAACATGACAGATACTTATTTCCAAATTATGAATGATAATTCGGATGAGCAGATGGATGTTAATTTTGATGTGGTGATGTATGACATATCAGGTTGTTATTCTCGTTCGGAAATAGCTTTTGGTATTCAGCGATTGTATGATTTGGGCGCTAAGGTGATAGCTTTGGATGTTATTTTCGGACCTAATTCACAAGACACATTGGCGAATGATAGTCTTCAAAGGGTGATCAATCGGTGCAAGGACCGTGTTATCGCTGCGTGTCGTATGGTTCCAAATTATGATTCATTCATCAAGGAGGAGTCCTATTTTGTGAAAGAATCAGGATGTGCTGAAGGTTGTGTGAATATTTCGAATGAGACAGTTCGTAATTTCAGTAAGACTGTTACGTTTGGTGACACGACACTGAGCACATACGTGAATGAGATCATGAAGATTGCCTATCCGGAAGTGCAGAAAAAATGGGAGGAGAGAACCTGTCCGGAAGAGCTGATCAACTATAAGCATACGCTTTTTGAAAAGTATCATATTTATGATGACTTATATCCTGAGGATGTGAAGGATAAGATCTTTTTGATGGGAGATTTCCAGGACTTGAGAGATTTCCATGATGTGCCAGTGAAGATCAATGGTAGTCGCAGAATCTGTGGTACCACCATCCACGGTTATTCCATTTCCACCTTGACGAAGGATGGAAGATTGATAGATAGTATGACAGATAAGGAGGCGTTGATATTAGGATTTATTGTCACGTTGATATTCTGTATTATATATTGTTGGTTGAATGAGGTTTACAACGATTATTCAGGCTTCTTGTCTACGTCGCTTCAATTGATAATAATGTTGTCACTTGTTTTTGTGGCAGGCTATTTGTTTATTGAGAAGCAATATAACGTAAAATTGTTGTATGCCCTTTTGGGAACGGGTCTTGCAGGCTACGCAGCAGAGATATTCTATTTCATTTGGTTGCGAGTGAAGAAGATGTTGGGTCAGAAGACGCCAGATGTAATTGTAAAGGAGGAGCCAGTTGTTGTTGAGGCGAAGGTTAATGATGCTGTTGAAAAGGATGATAAGGAGTAGAGGCTGAATCCTGGTATGAGAAAAATGATTAATGATAACGAGAAAAATAATTTGTAGTATGAGAAGATATTTTTTAGTGTTGTGTCTATTATCCTTCCTATTTGCTCCGTTATCGGCACAAAAAGCCAATAGGAGTACGAAGACGGGTAAGTGGGGATTTATGAATGGTTCTACATGGGTCGTAGAGCCAAAGTTTGAAAACTATGATCAAGCAAATGCATTCGGAGGTCGTAAGTATGCTATTGTTCAATACCAAGGTAAATGGGGTGCTGTGGCAGCTGATGGAAAATATTACACCAAACCAGTGTTCCCAACGAAGGAGAGTGCGTTGCGTGCGGCTAAATTAGCTGTGGCAAAGGGCGAGAAGAGTCAATTCCTTTATCCTATATATGATCCGACATACGCACATTGGGGATTTGTTGATTATACAGGTGAGATGTACTTGCGACCTATTTATGAGGATGTGGATCAAGAACACAATTTCTCCAAAGGAAAAAGTTATTCCTTGGTGAAGTTGGATGGAAACTGGGGATGTGTCGACCGTGAAGGTGTGATGGTCATCAATCCTTATTTCGTGTCTGCGGATGATGCTAAAAAGGCTATTGCAGAATGGACTAAGGGTGCAGTGATTGGAGAGAACATCTATATCGGTATGAAGGGTAATGTGAAAAAAATCGGTTTTATCAACTACTTGGGTAACTGGGTAATGAAACCAGTGTTTGATAACATCGACAAATCAGCTATATTCAACGCTAATACCTATTACGCAGTCGTAAAATACAAAGGCAAATGGTTTGCTATCGACCGTGCTGGTAATTTCATCAAGGCTGTAAAACCTCAACCAGATATGGCAAAGGCAAAAGCAGCAGCTGCTGCATGGCAAAGCAGAACTCCTAACGCTAAGGTGCCTGCTTCATCAGTGCCTAATGTGGAGAGCTTCGCATACAAGACACCTAACTTGGCTGCACAAGAGCCACAGAAGGTGACTCCAACTAAGCCAACAAACCCAACCAAACCTACGAAGCCAGAGGTGATTCCTCCTGCTACAAAGGGTGAAGGTGCACCTACCATTAAAATCATCAGTCCGAAGGATGGCTCTCAATATTCTAATCCTGAAGTCACATTCATTTATGAGACGACTACTTATGATGGAAGTAATCCTGAGGTAATCGCTTACATCAATGGAGAGAAATATCCTAACACAAAAGGTGTTAAGAGAGTAGGAAAGCAATTGACGCTTACCCTCCCTCGCGTGGCTGATTGCCGTGTGCAATTGATCGCTAAGGATAACAAGGGACAAAACAGTGATCCTGCTGTCGTATTGCTTCACTATCGTGGCGACAGACCTAAACCAGCATTGCATATCTTTGCTGTAGGTATTAGCGATTATGATCAAGCAGACCTTAAGTTGCAACATGCCGCTAAGGATGCAGGCGACTTCATGAATACAGTACAAAATTGCAACTTGTCTCAGTATAAACAAGTGAAGACAGCTAATCTTATCCAAGATAAGGCAGGAACAGATAAGAACATTAAGAAGGGACTTTCAAATCTTGTGAATACGGTAGAGCAAGGTGATGTTGTTTTGTTGTTCTTCTCTGGACACGGCGCTAAAGAGGGCGCGGAGACTTATTTCTTGTCTTCTAACGCAGAGAGCAACGACTTGTTTGCTACAGCCGTTGACTTTGATATCATCAAGAGTGCCTTGAAACGTTTGAAAGATCGTAAGTGCCGTATCATCATCTTCATGGATGCATGTCATTCAGGTTCTATGTATGGTGTGAAGGGTACAACAGAGACCTTCTCATTGGCAGATCCAGATGTCATCGGATTCTATTCAAGTACCGAGGCCCAGAAGTCTAACGAATCAGAGCAATGGGAGAACGGTATCTTCACAAAAGCATTATTGGAAGGTATCAAGGGTGCTGCCGTAGACGAGAATGGAAACATTACATTGGATGCGTTGGAGTTGTATATCCGTAACCAAGTACGTAATGCTACTAATGGTCGCCAAATGCCAATCTTCGAAAACAGACAAGGTAATTTCATTTTGTTCGAGAAAAAATAATTGACGAACAAATAAAACGAATGCTTTGGCGAAGTTTTTGTAGTTGCATTAATAAAAGGAGATATAAAAAACGTCTTTTTTATTGTTTGAAAGACAACAAATGGGCAATGAAAGACGTTATTAAATAAATAACCCGGGATGATGTCCCACAAAATGAGTGAGCGTATGAAAAGAATGTTTTTAATGGCGGTTTTAAGTATGCTGGTTGGTATACTTTGCGCACAAGATATTTATGTATATAGTGTGATTGGACAGGCTGAGAAACAGGAGAACGGAAAGTGGGTGATACTTCAGAAGCGTAATGCTTTGAAGATGGATGATGTCGTTCGTGTTGCAGATAATTCAGCACTATCCATTATTGACAGAAAGGCTGAGAAGATCTATTCCATCTCTCAGACGAATAGTAAGAAAGTGAGTGAATTGATAGCAAATTATAAAGGAAAACAATCCTATGCTGCTAATTTCGTTTCACACGCTTCTAAGTCATTGTTCAACGGAGGTACTGATAAGATCAGTAATGATGCGGCTGGATGTACCTATCGTGGTGACATTATAGAGAATGATATTGCAAAAGCTCTTATTGCTAAGGCTAAAGGCGTTTCTATGAGCAACTTCAACAATGCTACAACGGATTATCAGATCTCATTTGAGATTTTGGACCGTGAAAGCAAACAACCATTAGGAAACGAAGTGGTGATAGACAAGCAAGCTATCTTTAGAATTAAGAACATGAGCGATGTACCTTTGTATGTCAACATACTTGACATCAATCAGTTGAACGAGAAGTATGTCTGCTTGCCAATTGATGATGCAACCACCATGTCTCACTTGTTGATTCCTGCTAATTGTACGATCGACTTGGTAGCTTATCCAATCGAGTTCGCAGAACCTAAGGGCGTTGATAATCTAATGCTTATCGCTACTGAAGTTCCATACGATTTACGTCAAGTAAAGAAATACTTGGAAAAGGTAGATCCTGCTTCTGTAAAATCCTCTTCTTATCCAGTAGGAGTTTATAGTAAGAATATCACGGTAAAATAAAATAAAAAAAAACAAATAAGAGGCGCATCAAATATGGTGCGCCTTTTTGTTTGAAAATCAGTCTGTTAAAATGTTTTAGAAAGCGAGTTCAATAGAAAGAGAAAATTATTTTCAAAAAAATGAATGATTTTTCAATCTTGTTTTTAAAGTTTGGCACGGTATTTGTACTTTAATTTATGAGCTTGATTATGATAAACTACCACTCACCATTTTAGTTTGTTAAATTCTATGTTTAGTTCTAAGTTGCGTTTTAAGAGGAGCTGACCGCCAGGGAGGCTCTTTCTTTTTTATATGATATCTAGTCCATTTAGTTTGGGTGTTTCTCGTCTTTTATAGGGACAATGGAATGCGACACTTCCGTGGAGTTTCAGTGCACAAAAAAATTATTTCTTCTGTAAATGTGTACAATTAAAATTTTTTAACTAATTTTGCACGACTTATTTAGTCCGTATGTTACACTTTAAGAATTAGTGATTGAAAAACAACAAACAGATAGTTGGGAATATGTTTTCGGAGGATGTCAACGCGGGGGTGAGAAGAAAAAGAAGATACTATTTATAAACTTTCTGTTCCATTAAATAATAATCCATGAGTACAGTAAAGAAAAATTCAAGAGGAAAAGGTTTGCAATGGATGCGTTGGTTAATAGCATTCTTATTCATTCCTGTATATATGATGGCACAGCCAGACCCTGCTGGTCCTGGAGGTCCGGGTGATCCTGCGGGACCTGGTCGACCAATACCAGACCCATTCGAGAAAGCTATGTTTTCGAATGGAGGAGTTATGGAGGCATGTCCGAAAGAACCTATTGCGTTTGAATTGACAGGTGTTCATCGTGACGCGGAGTTGAGTTATGTGTATCAATGGTTCACCTCTACGAATAATGTAGATTGGAAGAATGTGGGTACATTAACGATCTCTTCTAACACCTTCCAAATGCCTGATAGCGAATTTTGGGTAAAGGTTATCGCAACAGCTTACGATGGAAATAAAGAATTGTATAAACATGAATATACCTCTCATATTCCACTGAGACAGGATTGTAAGACTAAGGAATGTCACCAAACTTCTACGGGAGAGTATTATGGTGGTACAGACTTTACTTACGATAATGAAGCACATCAGGTGGATTGGGGACACCGAAATCCGAATAATTCCGATGATGATGTGCCGCCAACTGGATTTGAGGAGTATTTCTCGGAACAAGAAATAGTCTTTTCTTGTGATCCAGGATCTATTGTGACGCAAGATGATTTGGGTGTGAAATTTGCTTTGGAGAGTGATTCTTCCAAGAATAATTTCTATTTTAAGGATGGTCGTGTAAATGGAACCTTCTTTTCTGTTCTGTTCCCAGTGGCAAAATATAAGAATTCTACGTATCGCTTTACCATGCGATTTTATATTATATTGCCTAATGGATGTTCTGCAGGTAGTTTCCAGGAAGGCGCTGCTATGAGAGCGAGAACAGGTCATGGAATGGTGACAACGGATAGTATGGATTGTCGAATAATCGCAGAAGATGGTCATAGAGCGGGAATGTTGCTTGACACTACTGTTGGTATGCAAAATGATGCGGCATCGATTCAAATTGCTAATGTCGTAAAATATTCTGGTGCTTCCATCATCCGTTTGGAAATGACTTACTATGGTAAATTCCCTAATACTACAAATAGTCTTAAGTATTATATCTTTTATCCTGAATTTGCACAGTTCCCAGACTGCGCTCAAATTGCAATTGACTACATTAGTGCCGAGGTTCCTTCTGTTTGTTTGGATCCTCTTGCTTGTGTGGGAGAAGCTATTACTGTCAATGCAGCAGGTTTCCCTAAGAAAACAGATTACACTTGGACAAAATATACCGATGGTTCTTATACGCAGGTAGAGCCTTGGATCATTAATAAGGATACGGTTGAAATTGAGTATGAGTATGATGCTTTGGGACAAAGAGAAAGAGCTTATATAACAATGCTGGATAAGGGCGTTTTCTACTATTCGCTTACTGCGGGAGGTGAATCTATACGTTTCGCTTTAGGTGGAAAAATTTGTGGCTCGGCAATGGGACCTGGTATTGAGGGTGATACGAATGCTTGTGTAGTTCAATTTCCTCATCGTCAGTCATACAAGATAAAGAATGACTCCATTTTACATTGGATTATCGAAAATGGAGATCGATATGGTTATAATTGGTGGTTAGAATCGCCGGATGGGGCTGGACCAGAAGATACAAAGGTTCGCTTGGAAATAGCTCCAGATTCTATGTCGGCTGATTTGATTGTGGAGAAGGATGCTCGTATGAGTGACTACTACAATCCTGACCAACAATATATGATTTATGTCACTTCGCATATTTATGATAAGACTGGCAAACTTTCAGATAAATATGAAAGTAAGGATAGTTTTGCTGTCTGGATCTATGATCAGCCAAACATTTCAAATTTGAACTTTGTTACGCACAGAGGTGAAGATACGATGTGTGTGGCTACTTCATCGGATACAATTATTCTGGAAGGCAAGGATGACGTGAAAGGATATACATGGAATTTCACTGGAGCCGAAATGGGGGCTGATAGTGTCATTCGAATTGTCAACTTCGATAAAGGTTCTCTTTGTAACATAGCAGATACTACTTTCCGTATCGGTTTGGAGGTGGTTAACGGTACTTGTCGTGCATCCATGGCGGATACCTTCCATATTCATTCCACTGCAGCACCAACTATCAATTGTGATAAATTATCGGGTCTTTCCTATTATGAATTGGCGGAGGGACGTTTAGATACGACTATCCATCTCCCTCTTCCTGAATATTCAACCAGTTGTGATGATGATCCTGCATTGAATGTTACCATTCATTATACGGCGGATGACACCATTCATAGCTTCGACTCGATTTTCACTCTTCACAAAGAACAAACTCAGGATTCACTAAAGAGAGCATTGACACTCTTCTCTGGTAAGGGTACCGTATCGTATGTTTTGGTGGATGGTTGTGGTAAATCTGCTTCTTGTGAGATTGAATTGACCGTCAAAGATACTACGAATCCTGCCGTCGATTGTAATTTAGTGAAGGATTATAATGTGGCAGTGACAACTGATGACGGTTGTGTGGCTCGCCCGGGTGAGAACATCAACATTGAGATTCCTTACTTGCGTGATACCACTTTCAAGGATACTGTCATAATGATCAAAGCTGAATATGCTGGTCGTTCCGAGAAGGATCTGTCTGAAGACCCAGGTGTAGATACTACCAAATACTCTATGGATAAAAAATTGGAGGATGATTATGAGTTGGGTACTACTTTCATCTTATGGCGATTCGCCGATCCTGCGGGTAATGCTATGTATTGCCACAGTCGTGTTACTGTGAAAAATGATACACTCATGTTCTTGTGTGATTCTATTAAAACTCCATTAAGAACTAAAGTGAATGAAAATCCAAATAGAGTTTACTATTATGCTTCGGCACAGGCACAGAGCACTGTAAACCCTGATACGAAGTATAGCTTGGCTGATTCGTTGACAATCCCTACCTACAATAAAAAATATTGTGGTAATGTGAAGTTGGATATCCATTTCACGGGTGATTGTGTTGACGAGAATGGAGAACTCGATACTAAGGCTGTCGATTCCTTGATTTCTGATGTTGATTTGTTGAAACATCGTTTCCCAATCGGTCATACAGTAGTTAAGTATACATTCTCGAGCGATTACCTCGATTTTGATTCTCAAAAGTATGATACGATCATCTGTTTGCAAGATATCGTCATCACTTCAGGTAATCCTCCTTTACCTGATTCCTGTCCGAATGACAAGAAACTTGCTGTAGACCCTAATAACTGTCTCGCAGCATCACCATTCACGACGGATGATGTACCTCATGCTACGGTCTCTTATTTCTGTGAGACTAAGTATACTTATGATGAATGTTCAGGTGGATCGTATAATTATGATGACTTAGGACTTAGCTCTGCTTTGTCTAAAGATTATGACACTACAGTCTATCCAGTGAGAGTACGTCGCTTACTCTTCTTGGATGATCAATACAATAGAACAGACTCTACTGTTGTGTATAATTGTGAGAGTATCATCACCAGTGCTGATTCCGTTCCTATCAAGAAGGTTCAACATAGAATGGGAGCCGATAAGTCTGTATGTGCTGAAGACCCAATAGAGATGATGGCATTGAAGCTTACCAACTTCACTACGCTTCCATCTTGCGTGACTGATTCATTCGCTCGCGGTTATCACTTGCTTATATGGTATTTTGATAATGGTAAGGGTGATATGGATAGTTGTGTAACTCATATCAATGTGGTTGATTCTACACCTCCAATTTTGGATACAGTATGTAAAGATCCTGAAAAAGATCTCGCTGCTTATACTATGTGCGAATTGCCATACGATAGTTTGAGTCTGCCAGAACTTTCATTGCATGATGTATGTGATGGCTTGTTACTCCCTGCTATTACTGCCTATGTGTCACAAAAGGATGGCTCCGTTAAGATTTATCATGACGATGAATTGAAGAGCGCCCTTTATCCAACAGGTCAACATAGAGTAGTTTGGGTCTTTACAGATAAGGCTGGTCTACAGGATTCTTGTTCTATGATTATTAATATCATCGATTCACTTGATCTTAAAGTGGATAGCTGTGATATCGATAAGGATGTTATCGTAACGCTAGAACCTGGCTTATGCTCGTTGGATCCTCACGAACTCTCTAATTATATGACCTTCCCATCGGCTTACGACCTTTGTGATGATGATACACTCATCCCAAGAATAGAAAGACGTTTCAATGGTGAATTGGTAGTGGATGACAACGGAAACCCTATTGTATGGGATTCTCAAAACTTCCCATTGGGTAAGACGGATATTCGCTGGATATGGGAGGATAAGTTGGGTATCATGAAAGACTCTTGTGAGAAGTCGGTAACGGTCAAGACCGAGCTGTTCCCTTGTTCTACGTTGTTGGATACTGTTAGGGTTGATTTGTTAGAGAAGTTCTATGCGACGGCTCAAGAGGTGGTGGCTGCAGGTTTGAAGACTCCTTCCATCACAATTGATACTTGCCAGGCAGCAACTTTATCATTCTTCCGTTATGATAGTTTGGATTTTGATGCGAATTATAAGATTGGTAATACTAATGTAGAGTGGAAGTTTAAATACGTCTTTGGCGATTCAGTGGTTTGTCCTCAAGTCGTGAAAATTCAGGATATGGTACCTCCAACACTTGACTGTCCAATTGAAACAAAATATGACTATGAGTGTTATGGTGAAATTCCTGCACCATATCCAACATTTGAAGATTTGTTGGCTGCCGGTGCTACTTTCTCTGATATGAGAAAATACAAAGAGGGCTCATACGAATGGTATGAAGAGTCGGAAGGATCTATGCCTTGTGAATATAAGCTCCATAGAACCTATCAGGTATTAGACGTTCGTGGTAATAAGGTCACATGTACGCAGGATTACACCATTAAGGATGTGACGGCACCAGTGATCCATACGAAACTTGATACTACGTTCATCTCATGCGAGCAAGATTCTCTTATCGAGATTGCAATGGGCATGGAAGATATTCAAATCGTTGCTACGGATAATTGTACGCCAGATAGTGCATTGGTTATCCATAAGAAAGTACGTACTAATCGTTCCGGCGATGTTCATAGCTGTTCATATAACACCTATACCATCTGGAGAACATGGACGGTTGAAGACTCTTGCGGTCACATTAGCGACTCATTGGTACAGGTGGTTCAAGTCGTAGATACAATCGCACCAACGTTCAACTTCACAAATGGTTGGCACGATACTGTTCTTGCTGTTAATATGAAACACTGTACTCAAGCGGTTCCTCCTTTGGAAGATAAAGCGAAGAATTACATTGAAGACTTGTGTGCAGATATTATTGATATCACTGTATGGCAGATTCCTGCCGCTGGTACAGTTGTGACAGGCGATTTGGATGTTTGGATTTATGCAGAAGATAAGTGTGGTAATAAGGATAGTGCTAAAGTAAGAATCATCGTACAAAATCCTAATGATGTAGTTAAAGGTATTGGTTACAACCAAGATATTTGTGGATCGGAGACTACTTATGTGGATCTGCAGTCACAAAAAGTAAGATATGCACAAGGTGATATTTTGTATGAGGAAGAAGATGGTTCAATCGAAGAGGCGAAGAGTACATTCGCATACGACTATTATCGAGGATCACTTTCAGAAGCAAATCTTATCTACAGTGACAATACTGCCACTTATTACCATCGTTTCTATAATCCAGACGAGAATAAGATGAATGAATTGATTCGTCAAAGAACGAGATTAAATAGATTGGATCAATCGGATCTCTACTACTTTGTCATCATGGATACAACCACACAATGTATGGATACTGTGTCTGCTTACATTAATATTCGTGAGCGTCCACGTATCTTAATGCAGTCTGGCGATTTGGATATGTGTGAAGATGATACGATCGATATAAATGATGTTTATATCAATACGCTTCCATGTGTTGATTCTATGGGTGCAATAATCACCAGAACGGGATGGCTGATTGATGGTGTTGAGTATGTTTCTGGTACTCCTATCCCATATTCGGACACTAGCAAGGTGACATACTATTTCGCAGAGAATATGTGTGGTCGTACAACAAGTTATGATAGTAAATACACAACTTGCGGCTTCAGATTCTATACGAAACAAGATAGTTTGGCTCATTTGAATTACAACAATGAAATGTATGAACAATGGAAGAATGACCAACTATTCAAACGTGATAGCTTCATGTTGAAAGTTCATAAGAGATATGAAACGGCCAACTTGTATTTGGCTACCTCTCCATTGGGTATCAACAGATGCTGGATCGGTGATGAGGTGACTCTTTCTTTAACTACCACCTATACACCTTCCATCTATGTGTGGTATAGAACTCATTCAAAGATCGATGTCGTACCAAATGTGTTTGACAAGTATGGTATCGTCTTGAATCCTGAAGCAGATGAATTGTTGGAGCCTATTTACATAGATGTTGATAGATTGAGCCCTGACTTCACCTTCATGCCTATAGATACTGCTAGATACTATGTAGTAGTGGGTGATGGCGTTTGCCCTACTGTTCCTTCTAATGTTGTTAAGATTAATGTCTTGGAGCATGTGCCTACAGCCTTTACTCCAACACGTGCCGATGGCTTAAATGATATCTTCTTGGAGGGACGTTATGTGGTGGTTTACAACCGCTATGGTGACAAGGTGAGTGAAAGCACCAATGGTTGGGATGGAAAAGACCATTCAGGTCGCTTCGCTGATCCAGGTGTTTACTTCTATTTGGCTGAGATTAATGGTAATACCTTCAAGGGAACCATTGAGTTAATCCATTTGGATATAAAATAATTTGAATCTATAAAATTATTCGGAGAGATGTGAAGTGTTTCACATCTCTCTTTTTTGTATAGGTGGTCCTATTATTCTAAAAATCTTTTTTCATAGAAAATCAAACATATTCTTTGTTAACTTATCATAATTTGCGACCTTTGCGTATGTATATTTTCCCCGATGAGTCGTTGTGATTCTTGTGCCATTATATTGTTATAATAGGGATTTTATGGTTTTCGAAAGAAATATGAAGAAAATTATTTTTACGCTCTTTTTGTTATCTATGCTTCCATTGCATAGTTTTTCACAGTGTGATAGTGTCAGAACGTTTTATTATGCAGTCACAGCAGGTGTTGGTCCATGCAATGTTCGCATGAAGCGCGGTGAGGCGCTTGATAAAAAGCCTATACTTCATTTCCATGTGGGTGCTGTGGTGGATTATACCCTTTTCAAGAATTTCTTTATCGAGACGGGCTTGAGTGTGCAGCATAAAGGCTATCAGGAGAAACATCTCGGAACAATCGAATGGGAGAAGGAACGTTTCACAGTGAACTATCTTCAAGTTCCATTGACAGCCAACTATCGTCTACCTTTCCAAAATATCTGGGTGACGCCTCAATTAGGATTCTATTATGCGGCTGCCCTCAAGGGAAGATACACCAGAGAAGGCGAATGGATGGATGAAGATGTGAAAAGATACTATTCGTATTATCAACGAATCTATGATGTCAAACGTCGGTATCGCCGTTTTGATTGGGGTATGAGTATCGGATTTAATATCTTCTTTTTCCAGAAATGTCGTTTTGGAATGGTCTATGATTGGGGATTCCTAAACATCGATAAATCCAAAATGTCAAGAGCCATTGACGGATTTAATAGAACCAATGTTGAACGAAAAAACAGAAACGGTGCCTTTTCCGTTCAGTTTGGTTATTTCCTTGATGTGAATAAGTGGGTTAATAATCTGAAACAGAAAAGAGCTGAGAAGAAGCAGGAAGAGTCCACGGATGAGATAACGGAATCTCTGAATGAAGAGGCTCCTGTTGAGACTGTAAAACAAGAAGGAGAGGAATAATGATAAACGAAAGGGGACAGATTACAACACAAGCTATTAACAATCGCTATGATTCGAACTACTTCGGGTGGCGACAGATATTTTTACTGACCTTGCTCTCAATATTGTTTTGTCAGTGCTCAGACAATCCATCAAACAATGTGGGTGATGCGCATGGTACGGATGGTTCCGTATCTGATACTATAGTGGGAACCTCTTCTCTATCTGATACTATCAATGAAGCCCCGATAGTAATTGTTTATGGAGAAGAAGATACCGGGGTAGATACTGGTCATGAATATGTGGATTTGGACTTGCCAAGTGGAATATTATGGGCTGTTTACAATGTGGGCGCTACAAAACCAGAGGAATATGGCGACCTATTTGCTTGGGGTGAAACTTCACCAAAGAAGATCTATACAACGGATACATACAAGTGGTATGATGAAAAACGGCAAGATATGAAAGAAAAGTACTGCCCGGAACCGACGAATTACATGGATCAGCTAGAAGAAAAACGTTATATTCTTTTGGAACCGAATGATGATGCTGCCACTACTAATTGGGACAACACTTGGTGGATGCCGAAGTATGGAGAAATAAAGGAGTTGATGAATGGCTGTGATTGGGAATGGACATCCAATTACAACGGAACAGGTATTGCTGGGAATATTGGCACCAGTAAAAAGAATGGTAAAACTATTTTCTTTCCTGCTGCTGGTCTCATCGACTCTTCCTCATGCAAGGGTAGAGGTCATGCGGGGTATTATTGGTCTAAATCTTTATCGGGAGATTTTCATTTTGATTCGACAGGCATTGGCTATGACTTCTATCATCAAGAATATGGTAAGTCTGTTCGTGCGGTCAGATATTATAATATAACCAAGGTCAACACTTATATTAAAACAGATGTGCAGTCTTATCACAATTCTGCTGAAAAAAATATTCGTGCGATAGAAAATGCAGCGTCTACACCTATTGATCATGCTGATTTTATGTCGCCCGACGCCCGACTACATGATGTTCGAGGAGATGTGGCTGCTGTAATTGAATATCATGTGGAGACCAATCCAGCATATTATCGAGATCTGCAGGAAATTGAATTTAAAGACAATTCAAAATATTCTGTTTTTGACGCACAGGGAGATTTTATAAAGATATATGCCTTCGACTCAACTGGGAAAGCTGTCTATCTTCCTTTGGAATTTAAAAATATGCCCGACAAGACACCAGAGTACGCAACCTTACGGAATGGCAGAGGAGAGTTGCTGAAGTATTCCTATTTTGATTGGGATTTTGATTTTTGTCCCAGTGTTTGTTTTTTCTATGCGAGAAATGGCATGTTGGATTCGATGTACTATTACGGTATTGTGGGTGGTCCGACAACATTCAAATATGATAGGGATCAAAATCTGATATCTTCCTATTCTCATGTAGGAGGTAGCAGCGAAACCGATGTAAAGGATTCTTCTACTTATAGTATTGTAAAAAAAGATCGATACGGCAACTGGATCAAACGCTATGTTTGTATACATAGAACAGATAGCGAGGGTGACTACAGTGAAAATAAAGTAATATATAGAGTTGATTATCGAAAAATCATATACGCAAATGATAGATAAAATTGTTGTTGTCATGAAAAAGGGTTTATATGCAATTCTTCTGTTTCTTTTAGTCGCATGTTCGGGAGAGAAACAGTCAACCCCAAATCCATCGGAAGATACTATCACCGTTGATTCTGTAGCCGCTATAGTTGATGAGCCAGATGATACAATAGACTACTCTGTGTCGGAGGTGGAGAGGTATGAATATAATATTACGGTTGATGAAATCTTCTCGGAGGATGAATTGAACAAATTGAGAAGGGTGGTGGTCAAACATTCTAAGATATTTGAATGGAATAACATGGAATGCTATTATGATGAAATGTGTGGGGAGTTCCCTTATGACGCACTGTCAAGGGAGGATACTATCTTTCTCTTAAGTTCCATTTACAAGGTGGTGAAGCATTTTGACCCGAATTTCGGAGCTACATCCTATGCGCAGTTTTCTGAACGTGTGAAATATGTATTTGGATTCGATTTGGATACGATGAATTGTAAAGATGCATTTTGGAACAAGGACTATTGTCCCAATTCTGCACATAGTGGTTCACATAACTTTACTATAGATGTTTCCAATCTCTTTTTCTTGTTTGATATTCATGTTCCATTCTTTGAGTTTTCTCCTGAGAAAGATGATTCGTATGTCGATGACA
Organism: uncultured Bacteroidales bacterium; assembly: GCA_902784425.1. Classification (GTDB taxonomy): domain Bacteria; phylum Bacteroidota; class Bacteroidia; order Bacteroidales; family Paludibacteraceae; genus UBA1181. The sequence goes on along the minus strand of CACZUS010000052.1, from coordinate 7,805 downwards.
ACCGCACAAAAGATTGTTATATGAATTGTTTGCCAGGCTATACAAAATATTACGATACAGCGATTGAGGAAAACTTTCAACTCAAGGCTAGGAAATTTTGGATAGACGAATTGTCTCATGTTAACAAATTTCTGATAGATAATGACGAAACCAGTCTGAAATGGTTGCTGCAAAATGATAGTCTAATAATTAATCAGTTGTTCGTGGTTTTTAATTTCGACAAAGATCCTCGTTGTAATAAGTATATGCTTGATAAAGCATGTAGTGAAGAACATGAAATTGATATGGAAAACTTATTTGCCAACGCTAATCCAATGTCTGCTAGTTATCTTTTCTCTCTTTACAAACCACGTACAGGCTTGATGCAATTTGTGGTGGATAACTGTTCTGACATGAATGATAAATACCTCTCCATTATGCAGAATAGTTTTGATTACGTGATGAAAGATGTGCACACTGATATGCGAAAAGATAATCAGAAAGAAGCTTACGAGACCTGCGCTTACTTGGGCTACTATCTTCAGAAAGCCTATGAGAAGTATGTTTCTTGTGGGAAGGGTGCTCCAGAAATATGGAACAATGCACTGAAGAAGGCTTTGCAGGAAGATAAGGAGAAGTATGATAGTCGTTTTATCCTATACGTCCGCGAACATGATTACATGGGATTGGATGGCTATAAGGAGATTTTCGAATCGGGTGTGAAGGATTAATCAATATACTTCACCTTCCAGCCTTTGGGTATTCTGTTCTCTCCATATTCAAGAGACAGAGCTTTCGGACAGATGAAAGTGCCTGTTGGCCCGACGTTTACAACCCATTCAGAAGTTTCAGAACTTTCGTCAATCCATTTATCAAAAGATACATTGATTTCGGATAGGTTTGTGCAACTTGAGAACATTCCTTGATAACATCCATATGCCAACGACGTAGCAGGCAATTCAGGGGCTTTTGTGAGGTTTGTACAACCCGAGAACATTCCTTGATAACATCCATATGCCAATACCGGAGCAGGCAATGCAGGTGCTTTCTCCAATTTCTCGCATTTCATGAACATATATTGATAACAAGCTACGGCCAACTTTGTGGCAGGTAATTCCGGGGCTTTCGTCAGGTTTGCGCAGTCATAGAACATTAGCTGATAACACCCTTCAGCCAACGACGTAGCAGGCAATTCAGGGGCTTTTGTGAGACTCGTACAACCCGAGAACATTTCTTTGTAACAATACCCCTCCAATGTTGTAGCAGGTAATTCGGGTGCATTTGTGAGACTTGTGCACCCTGAGAACATTCCGGAATAACAATGAGAAGCCAACGATGTAGCAGGTAATTCAGGTGCCTGAAGAAGTCCGGAGCAGTTCCCGAACATGCTAAAATAACAACGTTCAGCCAGTGTCGTAGCAGGTAATTCAGGAGCTTTTGTGAGGCTTGTGCAACCCCAGAACATTCCTTTATAGCAACCTTCAGTCAATGTTGTAGCAGGCAATTTAGGCGTTTGTGTCAGACTTGTACAGTCATAGAACATTAGCCCGTAACACCCTTCAGCCAAAGTAGTGGCTGGCAATTCGGGTGCCTTTGTGAGACTTTTGCAACCCCAGAACATTCCTTTATAGCAACCTTCAGTCAACGTCGTAGCAGGCAATTCAGGTGCTTGGGTCAGACTTTTGCAATCATAGAACAACGCAGAGAAACAGACACTGTTCGGAATGGTAAGACTTTCACCCTCACCGTCAATCAAGCTCATCACACTTCCGCTGGCTGCTATTTTCCCTGTCATCGTAAAATAAGAATGGTCATTTTCCTTTGAGAATCCTTTTGGATTATTTCCCTTCAGCAAAGCATTGTCACCCTTGTGAACCAACGTGATGGTATTACCTCCTTTTAATGCGCTCCATGTTTCTCCACCATCCAATGAATACTGCACGTCGGGATTATTTTTTTCGTTCATAATTCCAAACGTAGAACTATCCTCCTCGGCAGTGAAAGTGAGGTAATTAGCCGCACTCGCCACACATGCGGCGCAGAGCATCATCATGAAAGCTGTAAATATTCTCTTCATAAACTATATATTTTTCTACTTAAACTTCTCTCCAGCGCATCCTTACCCGACCCGCACGACCTGAGCCCCAACGAGGCGGTGACAACACAGGCAGGGGTGTAAACCCCTGTGAACGATGCGGCGGTGTAATCATAGCCCTATAAGGGCGACACCCTGGTATTCATAACCGAATTGTGTCGGTGCCCCTTAGCGCACCAACACATCCGATGTACCATAATTCGTCCGGACCACATAAACACCCTTGGCTGGCACGCTCAACGCACGCTCCTCATCCGCGGAGTAGGAGACCGCAACTCGCTTGCCCGACAAATCATAGATCGAAACTTCTCCTTTTGCACCACGGACGTAGATGGTTAAATCATCGCTCCATATGGTGATGTTGTCGGCTAAGGTGGCATTTACGCCAACCTCAATATGTTTCACCGTCCACCCTTCAGGTATTCTGTCCACTCCATATTCAAGTGGCAATTCTTTCGGACAGTAGAAGGTGCCAGTTGGGGCAACGTTTTCAACCCAAAAATCAGTGTGCCCCAAGCCCCACTTAGTAAAGTCAACACTGATTTCAGACAAGTTGGTGCAACCTGAGAACATTCCTCCGTAACAACTACCTGTCAAACTACTACCTGTCAAATAACTACCTGCCAACTTTGAAGCTGGTAAATTAGGTGCTTTTGTGAGATTTGTACAACCCGAGAACATTTCTTCGTAACAATTCCACTCCAATGTTGTAGCTGGTAAATTAGGTGCATTTGTGAGACTTGTGCACCCTGAGAACATTCCGGAATAACAATTAGAAGCCAACGATATAGCAGGTAATTCAGGAGCTTTTGTGAGATTTGTGCACCCTGAGAACATTTTTCAATGTTGTAGCAGGTAAATTAGGTGCATTTGTGAGACTTGTGCAACTTTTGAACATTCCGGAATAACAACAAGAAGCCAACGATGTAGCAGGTAATTCGGGTGCATTTGTGAGACTTGTGCACCCTGAGAACATTCCGAAATAACAATAAGAAGCCAACGATGTAGCAGGTAATTCAGGGGCTTTTGTGAGATTTGTGCAACTTTTGAACATTCCGGAATAACAACAAGAAGCCAACGATGTAGCAGGTAATTCAGGAGCATTTGTAATGTTGTAGCAGGTAAATTAGGTGCATTTGTGAGACTTGTGCAACTTTTGAACATTCCGGAATAACAACAAGAAGCCAACGATGTAGCAGGTAATTCAGGAGCATTTGTGAGACTCGTACAACCCGAGAACATTTCTTCGTAACAATACCCCTCCAATGTTGTAGCAGGTAATTCGGGTGCATTTGTGAGACTTGTGCACCCTGAGAACATTTCGGAATAACAATAAGAAGCCAACGATGTAGCAGGTAATTCAGGAGCTTTTGTCAGACTTGTGCACCCTGAGAACAAACTAAAGAAACATTTGTCGCTAGGGACAACAAGAGTTTCGCCTATGCCGTCAATCAAACTCATCACACTACCGCTGGCGGCAATAGCACCCGTCATGACGAATTGAGTGTAATTGTATTGGTAATTACTCTCAGTTTCATATTCATACCCCTCCCAGGTTGACCAATGTCCCATTCCATTTTCATTATATCCCCTAATTAGAGCCTTATCTCCTTTCTTTGCCAATATGATTTTATCTCCGATCGCCAATTCTGACCATGTCTCTCCTCCGTCTAAGGAGTATTGTATATCTGGCCAACCATTTGATGGCAAGAGACCCGCCCAGTCGTAGACTATTCCAAACGTAGAACTATCCTCCTTAGCAGTAAATGTGAGGTAGTTAGCCCCGCTCGCCACACATGCGGCGCAGAGCATCATCATGAAAGCTGTAATTATTTTCTTCATAACATTATATTATTATTCCCCTTATTCTTTATATCAAAATACCAGAACACCAGAATACTTTGCGATGATTTTGTATCCTAAAATTATTGTAAAGGTAATACAGATTCAAAAAAATTAACATTTATTTCACCCTCTCTAATGATTTGTTGATTTATGTTAATGATATATATTATTTGTTTATATTGCACATCAACGACAAATTGTTGATGAAGTGGGGCGAATGTTATTCGCCCGTACATTATGCGAATGGGCCTTTCTGTCCAGTTATTGTCCGTCCCTGACAGTTCTTAATTTCATGTTTGAAAATTATGAAAGGAGGATGGCCACTTAGCTTGACCATCCTCCTTCCGTTTTCAATCCATCAACCTATTTCAAATTTTAACGGACAGAAATAAATTTATATATGATATGAGTCGCTTCGCGAGAAATCTCACAAATCTGATCAAATCATACAAATCTATCTCAGCAATCAAATCCATAGGAAAACATATTTGTTAGATTTGCAAAGATTTGTAAGATTTCTGTCCGAAGGACACTCCGTTAACGTGAAATCAACACAACAAATGAGCGAGTGATATGTCTGCCCGACTGCGCGTTGATGGCCTCCATCCTTACGATGTAAGGGGCAGTTGGAAGCGCACGTCCATTGTTGTCGGTTCCATCCCATTCGATGACCCCATCCATGGAGAGGGTTGCATTGCGAATGATCTCTTTTACACACACACCATTGGTATGATACACCCTGATAGTTGCGATGTAATTAGGTGCATCCAATTGATATTTTAGTTGGAAATGGTGCTCATCTCCATAGAGTGGATAACAAACCTCCGTTGCATCAAAACGAATGTCATCGATGCCGTTTTCTCTTGTCGTCTTGTTACTTGAAAAATAACCAGGTGTGGCATATCCGTTTATGCTTGCCGAAGATACCCATTCATTGCTATCAACACTAACCCTTTCCAGCGAGACGCCCGTTCCTTTGTTTGGAACCGTCTCTTCGTGCATAGCCGCTTCGTAGTAGAAATTGTCGATGATAAGTGAGTCTGTGCTACGGAATAGCACAATAGCCCCTGTCTCGTTACGTAGAGAAGGGAAGGAGCCCATCTCGACGAATGTACTTTCTTCACATTGATAGAAAGCGGTGATGCCCTCTTTGTTGTTGGTCAACACCTTAATCTCCTTTGGAAATATTAGGCATGGTTCCGATGCAATCTTTTTGGCTGAATAGAGCGATGAATCGCTTGATTTTCGGGTGGAGAATTTCAACAGTGAGAGATCTAACACCTTGTCGCTATTGTTGTATATCTCCACAAATTCGCTTCCCTCTCTGTTGGGTACGAACAAGACTTCGGTGAAGAGCAGGTCATGCGCCTCAATTTCGTCGACATGAGCAAAATTCACTAACGTATCATAGGAGTTTCCTCTGAAGTCGCGTATGTCGTCCATCTTCAATTCATATTTTTGCCCGCTTTCCATAGAATCGTTTAGTCGGATGGAGAGTTGGTTATGTGCATTGTTCCATTCGGACGTAAAGTCGAGTTGCGGATTCATGCTTAGTTGGAAAAAGTCTTCGTTGATCCACTCGTTGAATTGTATGGTTAGCAACGTGTCGGTGGGAGTGAAGGATTTGATGAATGGGTGTTCATGGTCTTCTTCCCCATCGCCCTCTACGATGATGTCGTCGAAAGTGATTTTGTTTATATTCGATTTGGTGTATTTGCAATAGATGCCTGTGAATGATGAAGTCAGATAGGTGGAGTCGGATACGGAAAACTCCTCTGAGAATTGTCTTTCATCGTTCAGTTTGGAGTAGACCTTCCATTCGGCGTTGGGACCTCTGACCACTTTCAGAGAAAGATCGATAAACGAGGTGTCAAGTCGGTTTTCGACACTCTCCCCAATCTTTTTAGAGGAAGTCCCTTTCATTCTGTAGAGTAAGATTTGTTTGTTCGTGTTACCGATTTGAATGTAATAGCCATCCAATCCTTCGTTGAGGATGGGGCTGCTACTAGTCAGATAATAGCGAACAAGGTTGGAGCCAGAGGGTTTGAACTTCATTTGAAGGTGCATTTCCCAGGAGCCGTTGTCGATGGCCGTTGAATAGGTAGAGAGGTAGGCCGATCCAGTTTTCATAGTGTCGTTTAGCTGTAGTTGTTCATTTTCCAGAACAAACTTGGAAGTTTCTCCACTCCACGAGGAAGAGAGGTTTCCCGTTGAAAAATGCTCAGAAATTTGAGCGTTCGTTACCATTGTGAAAAAGATTCCCACAAAAACAGATAAAATTCTTTGTCTCATTTTACAGATATTTATTTGTTATAAACTATCTTTGCACAGGCGTTGCAAAATTATGGATAAAAAATGATATTGTAACGATTTTTGTACAATAATTAACAAAAAATAATTGAATGAGAGTAGCAATTGTTGGAACGAGTGGAGCAGTCGGACAAGAGTTCCTTCGTGTTTTAGCAGAAAGAAATTTTCCGTTGGATGATTTAGTTTTGTTCGGATCATCCAGAAGTGCAGGGTCTGTTTACGAGTTTAAGGGAAAGAAATATACCGTAAAGGAGTTGAAGCACAACGATGACTTCAAGGGTGTGGATATCGCATTTACCTCTGCAGGAGCAAGTATTTCAAAAGAGTTTGCTGCTGACATCACAAAGTATGGCGCTGTGATGATTGATAACTCAAGTGCCTTCCGTATGGATGCTGATGTGCCATTGGTAGTGCCTGAATGTAATGCTGAGGATGCATTGAATCGTCCGAGAGGCATTATCGCCAACCCTAACTGTACTACCATCATGATGGTGGTTGTTCTTCAACCTCTTGAGAAAATCAGTCACATCAAGCGTATTCACGTGGCTAGCTACCAAGCTGCTAGTGGTGCTGGTGCTGCTGCTATGGCTGAGTTGGAACAACAATATCGTGAAGTGTTGGACAACAAGCCTGTGACGGTTAATAAGTTCGCTTATCAATTGGCATATAATGTAATCCCTCAGATTGATGTCTTTACTGACAATGGATATACAAAAGAGGAGATGAAGATGTTTAACGAAACGAAGAAGATTATGCATAGCGATGTGAATTGTTCTGCTATGTGTGTTCGTGTTCCTTCTCTTCGTTCTCACTCTGAGGCTGTATGGATTGAAACTGAGAAGCCTATCAGCGTAGAACAAGCTCGCGAGGCTTTCGAAAAGGGTGAAGGTATCCAATTGATGGATGACCCTGCTAATAAGAAATATCCAATGCCTCTCTTCTTGGCAGGTAAGGACGATGTTTATGTAGGTCGTATCCGTAAGGATTTGGCTTGTGAAAATGGCCTTACTCTTTGGTTGGTGGGCGATCAAATCAAGAAGGGTGCCGCTTTGAACGCTGTTCAAATTGCTGAGTACCTTATCAAGGTAGGTAATGTAAAATAATTAAACTGATAATATAGAGGGTTGTCTATTCAGACAACCCTTTTTTTGTCTATGCGGTCGCTGATTTCAAATATTAGACTTCCCCTTTGTGTGCTGATTGTATTTATGCATTGCAATCCGCCTGTTTTTCATTGTCAACCAGTTAGATTAGGTGCTTATAGACATTTTAATGTGTTTCATGGATTCCTTTCTGAATCCCTTTTCTGCTTGTGCGTACCTATCTTTTTTATCATATTCGGTTATCTCTTTTTTATCAACATAGACCAATTTACGAAGAGTGTCTATTATGAGAAACTCCATCGTCGTCTGCATTCACTGCTGATTCCCTACTTAGTATGGAATACGATTGTATTCTTGCTTTATTATCTGGGATCTATGACGATTGCTCCTATGCCATCGGGTAAGGCGGCAACTAGCTTTACCTTTTCTGATTTTATTTGGTCGTTCTGGAACATCGGTCATGTCTATGGTGA
>CACZUS010000051.1 GCA_902784425.1 uncultured Bacteroidales bacterium | reverse complement strand
GAATCAACAATTATTCTTTGATGAATGTTTTAGTGATATATCCATCGTTAGTATAGATTCTAACAACGTAGATACCTTTAGCCAAAGAAGATACGTTGATTTGGTTACCTGCAGCTTCGATAGCAAGTACACCATTCAAACCGTAAACTTCCATCTTGTTAGCTTCTGTGTTAACAGTCAAGATGTCAGAAGTTGGGTTAGGAGAGATAACAACTTTAGCAGCGATCTCAGCTGGAGCCTCTTCGATGCCAGTTACTAACTTGTCACCCAAACGGATTTGGTCAACAGCGTAAGAGAAAGGCATAGCTTTGAAGTTCAATGTACAGCTTTTTACACCGTCAGGAACGTTAACTACTTGTTTTTCCCATGACCAAATGGATGGGATTTGTTGATCTGTATAAAGAGCAATTTCCTCTCCGTTGTCAAATGTGATAGAGATGTTTGAGATGTTAGGGATTGTGTTGCTTGCAACTGCAGCTTCCCAATTTGCCTCGTGTTCAGCATCTGTGTCAAGATATCTCTTCTTGATAAGCATAGCCACTTCAAATGTTTTCATACCATCTGGAATAGCAATCTCATTGATAGAAGTGAGCAAATCTGGTTTTGTGTGGGTAATGCTTAATCCATGGTAAATTTCTGAGCCATGAATACCTGATTCGTCAGGTGTCTTATCCCAACATCTTGATAGATAAAATGCTTTTCCTGAAGAAAGTGAAGGAATGATACCACCATGGAACTCTTCTGGAGTTGCGATAGCTAATTTGACAGTGTTGTCTTGGTAAATGGTAGCATTGACCAATGTGAAGTCCTCAGCATAGAAAGGCTTGTTACCTTCTCCATAGAAGTAGAGGTTCTTTATGTATGCTGGTTCCAAGAATTCTTTACTTTCTCTAACGTATGACATACAGAAGTATTTCATCTCTTTGATGGCAGGATTAGCAAATACGTATTGCTTACGTGTTTTGAATTCATTTCCGTTTACGAGTGCATCAATACCAGCTTGTACAGTTATTCTTGCTTGAAGAGCATCGGTACCTTTGGATGTTTCAACCTCGTCTTGTAAACCAAAAATAAATGCTGGTTTAGTTCCATCTGCAATTTCACCTGCTGCAAATTCTTGGTATGTAACGGAGGCAGGATCGATAGCTGAAGGGATTGCGTATTCGATGTTCATCACCCAAGTTTTTTCCAAATTAAGGGGTGCTGCAGAAAGATCGAATCTTACGTCGTTGTACTGATTCAATTTAAGGAATTCAGCTACTGTCTCACCATTGTAAGTTTTTCCTGAATTTAAGAGACTACCATCGTTGTTTTCGTATGGTAATTGAAGAATGTTCTCGTTAATGATACCATCTTTAACGATCCAATACACTTCTCCGTTGCAATTTTTGCATGTGTCCAAATATTCAGCGGCATTGATGTTCAATGCTGCCATAGACAAGAATGCGAATGTTGTAATTTTCTTCATTGTGCTATTTGTTTTTTATAAAAAATACTCCCCCCTCGGAATGGAGGAGGGGAGTACTTCGAATTAAAGAATTAAAATTATTTCTTAATGATTGTCTTAGTGGCAACAGCACCATTACCCAATGTTACTTTTGCAATGTAAGTACCATTTGCAAGATTTGCAATGTTTATAGAGTTTGATGCTGATTTAGCAACAATACAACCTGCGATGTTGCAAATCTCAATTTTAGCCACATCTCCTGTTGCATAAACAACATCAGAAGTTGGGTTAGGATAGATAGTGACATCATCAGCCTTTGCTGCTTTTACACTTTGAAGTTCAGAATATCCTTCACCTGTGTATGCGGATTTAAATTTGATGTTAAGTGGACCGAAATCTCCTTTTGCTGCAGTTTCTTTCTTGCTACCTCCAGCACCCCAGCTGACGCGGATGGTTTGCTTACCAGCTTCTTTAAATAGTATACCTGCATTGATGTCTTCAAGATCATCCAAGTTGTTAACAGCTGTTTCCCATTCCCAAAATTTCCAGTTGTCATTACCCTGATCTTTTAAGTTGGTAGAGAAAGAGATGCTTGGTAATAATGCAGGCTCAGTTGGTGTACTTGCATCTAGATCAACCAAAAGGTTTTCTCCATAAGTTCTTGATGTGATACTCAACTCTTGGTTAGTAGTTGGGTTAACCAAAGCTTCAACAGTGTAGTAACCTGGTTCTTCAATTTCAACAGTGAATTGTTCCCACTCAAGAGGCTCGATATAACCCAAGTTATGCCAACCTTCTGTGTTTGTTAGACCATAACAGTTGGATGCATCCACACACTCATCAGGTCTGAAGTTGAATCCTTCACCACCCCATTTGTATGCACCATTACACAAAGATCCATCGTTTTGCTCGTCAGCTACCGTGTTCTCCTCGTGATATGCAACGCCTTCACCGGCACCGACAACGGTAAGACCGCCTTCTTTCTCTGCTACACCATCTGGGTTTTGATCATACAAACCCAAGTCGAGAATACCAGGTATATGTTGACACTCGTTCACATAGCAATCACTTTGTTTTATCTTACAATCTAGACATCCACCCATGAAGTTTTGTACTACGAACTGTCCTGAAGGAGATAGTTCCATACTACCACAACTCGTTACGGCTGAAGCTTGCTCTTCTTTCTCTCCAAATGACCAACAGCACCAAGGTGTTTTGTTGGCAAATGCTTCATTCATAAGCGCTCTTGCTCCATCCTTACAATTGTCGTCAATGTTTCTTCCTTGTCGTTGACCACCATCGAAGTTGGCAACACCCCACTCAGAAATAAACACTGGAATTACATTTACAGCATTTGTGTAGTAACTCAACAATCCTTTATGGGAACATGCGTAATAGTGGAATGAATACATGATGTTGTCATATCCCGAAAGAGGACTATTCTGAGCCTCATCAATACGTTGATCCCACTGTGGAGTTCCTACTACGACAATAGCTTTAGGGTCATTAGCTCGAATGATAGGAATAACTTGGTTTGCATAATTTTTGATAGTACCCCAAGATCCATCGGCACCATCCTTGTTATTAGGCTCGTTACAGATTTCATACAACACGTGGTGGTAGCCTTTGTCTTTTACGTATTGTGAGATTTCTTTGAAGTAATCTCTAAATTTACTGTATCTTTGATCTAATGGACCTCCAGGAGTCAATATGTGCCAGTCACAAAGATAGTACATCTTGTATTTCGCTGTCAAGTCAATCAGGTTCTTTGTGGTTTGTGTAAAACCGCTTGGATTGGAGTTGTATCCATCCTCTTCTACATACATGGCACCACGATAAATGTTGGCACCCCAAAGTTTCATCTGCTGAATAGCACCTTCACTGTGACAGTCACCCCAGTTGTTTTGCCATCCGAAGGAAGACCATCCTTTTATTTGAATTTGTTCGCCTTTTTCGCTGACAATATGAGTTCCCTGTACTTTCAAACGACCCCACTCTCCAATGTAGTCGTTGTTAGCGAAATCAGAGTCACTTATAGCAGCGTTGGCTGACATTGCTACTAATGCAGTAGCCGCTAATGATAAAAGTTTCTTCATTTCTATCTGTTTTAGTTAATAATAATTGTATTAATATCTCTCTACTCATTTACACTTATCTTATGCTACTCAAACACACAACATCCTCAATTTTACATCTCAACACGTTCCATGCCCCATTGTAGTATACTATAAGCGTGCCAAAGGTAACTTATTTTTTATTTGTGACAAAATTTTTTGAAAAATATTTGGTTGCAGTTTCTCCTCGAAATATATCTATAATGCTGATTGATTGAATTCTATCAGTTAATCTTATTGTTTTTTGATTTTGTCTCAAATTGGTTCTCTGCGCTTCCCTCTTTCTATGAGTTTATTTTTAACTCGTCAGCAATTTTATCCATTCCCAAAATCTCTGCACAGGTAAAGAAGGAGGTCATGCTGACTCCTAACACACCGTGCAGGTTGAGATTCTGCCCAGTTAACAATAGATTTGAAATTGGTGTCTTTGGCGTTAGCATGGTATAGGCCAATTGGGCATGATCTTTTTGTATTCCGTATGCACTGCCCTGATAGGTGCCTGTGTAGTCGCGATAGGTGAGCGGCGTGCTTGTATAAATTCGTTCTATGTTCTCTTTTAGTAGGGGTATTCTTTTGCTTGCCAACTCAATACATTCTGCGGCTTTCTCTTCTTTCATCTTTTCGTAATCTGCACCTCTCTTCATAATGGAGGTCTCTTCCCATTGAGCCACCTCTTTCCAAGTCATAGGTGTCAGTAGATCGATGTTGCGTGTTGTCTCTTCTCCTTTTTCTGGTGTTTGGTAGCTGACAAGCACGCAATCTTTCTTTTGGTTTTCTTTGTATTCGTAGTATGACCAGATGTTGTCTGTCTCGTAGATATATAAATTACGATTTAAATATGGGGTTGTGTCTGGCTTCAATTGTAGGTTGGCGGTAAACATTCCGTATGTGTTGGGAATGTTTCCGATTCGTCTTTTGTAAATATTTCGAATCACCTTGCTTTCCTTTACTAAATCCAATGTCTTTACAGGATGAATGTTGGAAATGAATGTGGCACCTTCTACTATTTCTCCGTTGGAAAGCAGAGCTTTGGTGATGATCCCGTTTTCCTCTATCAATTCTGTCACAGCCGCTTTGGTGCGTACAATGCCTCCTTGCGATGTGATGTGCTGGGCTAACTGTTGCGCAATCTGCATTCCTCCTCCCTCTATTCTCCATGCACTTTGGATATAGGAGTCGTTGATTTGTGCAAATATGTAAAGTGGCAATTTCTGTGGATGAAGCTCCATCTTGAGTGACGTGCCCGCTAATACATTACGTAGCATCGGGTCACTGATCGTCTCGTTCAGAAAATCATAGGCGGATTGCGTGAAGGCTTTTGACTGAAAAAACTCTTCTGCTGAACGGGGGGAGAAACTCTTGAATATGTTTCGCCCAATTTCACTGAGTGTGGCTATATATTGTTTTAAGTTCTCTTTCTGATGCGGAAATTTTGCAGATAAGGTCTCTATGAATCGTTCATAACCGTTGGCGAAGGCATAACTTTTTCCATGGAAAATCACTTCATCAAAACACTCTTCATCCAATCTCTTCCATGGTAAATCCATAAGGCGAAAGTAGTTGAATATTCGGTTGAGGTGTTGCCCATCTGCTAATCCTCCAATGTAATGAAATCCGGTGTCATAGGTGTTCCCTTTTCTTTGGAACGTTTGCAGACATCCACCTAATAGGGGACTTTGCTCCAATATGCATACACTCAGTCCGTTCTTGGATAGCGTGTATCCACACTCCAAACCGCCTAAACCTGCTCCTATTATGACAACATCGTATTTCATGCGTGAATCTTATGCCTTATATAATATGAATCGTTCGTCTTCGTCCTTCTTTTGGAATTTTGTTGGCAGCTGAATTTTTCCCACCATTTCTTTGTGAAGCAGAATGTAGCGAGCCGACTCCATACATTGTGTTAACACCGTTGGAATGGTATCTTCCGAAGGATTGATGGCAATCACGTCGAAGTTGTTTTCCAATATGGCCTCATTGGAGGTGAATTTAATGCGATCGTCTTTGCAATAACAATTGTTGGCAATGGTGATGGCATCCTCGTTTTTGTCGTAACCGACAATCTTCATGTCGGTTGTGTTGAGATGGAACCAATAGGCTTTTACACCATATTTGCAGTTGTAATCCAACATGCTTCCTTCCATAGGGAAGAGGTCGTTTACTATTTTATAGTTGTGTGTGATTTTCAATTCGTTTTTAATGCTTTTTTCTACATCATAGCCTTTATACTCGTAGATGTTGCGTATCTGTTGTTTGTTCGACATCGATTTCTTCTTATTGAAATAAATCTCTCCGTGCATAATGTTGAACAGCGTAATTGGTGCCACACCTTTGCCTGCCTGCCTTTTGATTAGCCAGTAGAATAAGAATGGTTGCAATGTATAGGCAATCAGTAGTGCAGAACTCATTCCAATGAGGGTGGAAATACCAATGGAGCGAACCGATGGGTGATGGGCGAAGAGTAGGGAAGTGACCGTGATGATTAGCACCATTGCCGAGAATAATATGGCTGTCTTGTGGAAAACCAACAGATTCTTTTTGGTTCGATATTCTGCCAATAACCCATCCATAATAAAGATACTATAGTCTACACCCACACCGTAGATGAATGAGGAGACGATAATGTTTATCAGATTAAACTCGATGCCAAAGATTCCCATCACACCCAATACGATATACCAACTAAGTGTCATCGGTAGGAATGATATAAATGCCAAGATGAAACTCTTGTAGGCGATTAGCAATACGATCAACACAAAGAGTGAAGATAATCCTAGTGTTACATTGAAGTCTTTGTGGATCAATTCCAACATATCGCTTGTATAATAGAACGGATCGATGACAACAAGGTGTTTGTGAGAAGTGATTTCGTCACATACTTCTGTCTTGTATTCCTCTTTCAGAAGAACAGGGGTAAAGACTAAGTATTTGCCATCTGTGTATTCCATCAAGTTACATTTGATAGCTTCTGGCAAAGCCTTGCTTTCATAGATGGAGAATGGTTGATAGTTGGTGTACTCTATGAGGTGGCGGAAGGCGTTCAGAGAGTCGGGAGTGAATCCGCATGCCACTGCTGCTTGATCCATGTCTGTTAGCACTTGTGCCTTTTTGGTCGGTGTCCAATATTTATTCCATGCATCAATTCTTTTTTGTTGCTCCGATTGGAGTAAAAAGATTTGTTCATTGTTGCTTGTGAACGAACCCACCTTTTCCAAATCTTCTAAAGCTTCCAACATTTTGGAAAGTTGACGATTGTAGTATAACGCAGTGTCTAAATTCTCAGAAGTGGCTGCGAAGTACATTGTTTGATAACCTTTTGTGGTATGTTCGGCTAGTATTTTCTGGGATTCTATCACTTTTGGCTCATAATGGCTCAAATGCCTGATATTGGTGTCAAATTTCACCCAATCGGAGGTGAAAAAGCTAAGAATACTGATAAAAGTGATGCCACAGATGAGCAATGTTTTTCTTTCGAAAGGGTAGGAGTTTATCTTATTTAAAATAGAAAGAATCTTTTTGGAAGGTTCTTTTTTTTCTGTTCCAAAAAACTGAGGAAGGAAGATGAGGCAGAACAATGTGGTACCTACTAAAGCTAGTGAGGCAAATATTCCGAAGTCTTTGAGTAGTTCTGCACGAGTGAAGAGTAGACTTAGGAATGCACCGATGGTGGTGAGTGATCCTAAAATGACTGGTACGGTCTGTTCTTTAATAACTCTTACAGGATCATTGACATATTTTTTATGAATGAGCACGTGTAGGCAATAGCTAAGTGCGACACCTAAGACGATTGCTCCAATACCTAATGCCAATAGGGATATTTGTTCCTTGATGAAATAGATGATGGTCAGAGAGAAGAAGAATCCGTATCCGATAGGAACCGCCATCTGCAATATGAATTTTGGATCGCGGTAGCACAACAATAGGATAATACAGATAATCAGCATGGAGACGGAGAGTGTCATGAACAAATCAGCTTTGATTTGTTTGGCATTGAAAACACTTTGAGGTGCGGCTCCATGGTAATAGACTTCGATGTCTGGGTATAACTTATTGTATTCTTCAATCTCGTTGTCGATTTCGTTGATAAGTTTGCTGCTTAGTTTGGAGTCCAATGTCTTGAAATTAGGAGACAACCAAACGATGGCAATGGCACTATCAGGGGAGAAGAAATGATTATCAATGATTTTATAGTTGGATCCAAGTCCCTCTTTTAGGGAACTTGCTTTGCTCATAAATACTTTTCTGAAAGCTAGAGGGTCTTTGAGGATGACATCCATCATCATCGATCCGGTAGGTGAGTAGATGGTCATCAGATTCTCCTGCATTTGTTGAGAAATGGCCTCTTTTGTCGTGAGGGAGTCTATGATTTTATAATCAGAAGAGTCGATAAAGATAGGAAGTTGATTGTAGAGTTCGCCAATAGCGTTTTTCAATAAGTCGGCATCCACACGATAGAGAGATTCGTCCAGCATCTCTTTGCATATTGGATTGACGAGTAGTCTATTCATGAAAGTGTCGATAGATGCAGATGTGCGAGAGACATCTGTTGTATCAGAGGTGGGTTTAAAGAGAATGAAAAGTTTATCTTTGACTTTAAGGTTTTCGAAAACAACCTCTTTTGTGTTGTCTTTGTCTTTTGTTGATGGCAGTAACTTGGTCACGTCTTCCTCGTATTTGATTTTCGTTCCGAAATAGACGAAGAACAAAGTGCTAAGAATTAATACCGACCAAAATACTAGTTTATTTTTTTTGAAAAAATAGTATATCGAAGTTGTGATGTTTGTCATATTTTGTCTCTATTTGTTATTCTGCGCTGTATTCGCCTTTATATTCGAGGTAAAGGATCGAGGAGTCTGGCGAAGTGATTTTAGCTGTTGCCAGGTAATTATTCTCATCTTTTTCTTCGATATGAAGAGCGATGAGCAATTGGGGAGCATTTTGCGGTGTGATGAGAGCAGCGAAACGGCAAAGAGCAATGGAGTCGATTCTCAACTTCTTGCCTAATTGCTGTTCTGCACATTCACGGATGGTTTGAACGTTGCATACGCCGGGACAAATTGGATCGCCAGGAAAGTGCCCCTTGTATATTTCATGATCGGCATTTAGCTTTGTCAGATACAATGTTTCGTCATCGTTCGTTGTGATCTGCTCTATTGTGAAAAAATCTCCTATTAGCATAATGTGAAATGAATCTTTTTATCGTAAAAGTTAACAGCCCCAATGTTCTTTCCATTTTTGGAAAAATTCAGGGTTGTTGAGTTGAAGTTCTCCGTCGATACTCATAAAGACCTGTGTGGTTTCGGCTGTGAGAACAACACTCATATCAGATTTGTTGTATATGGTATAGTCGAATACCATTTTTGCAGCCTGTGTCGGTCTGTAAGTCGTCTCAACAATAATGGTGTCACCAATGGTGACGCTCCGTTTGAATTTTATTTTTAGGTCAACCAAAGGGGCTGTGAACCCATTTTTGTATATGGTAATATATTCTATACCATATTGGTTGCCAAATTTTTCACGTCCGTCTTCCAAGTATTTAACATAGTTGCCATGCCACACGATTCTTAGGGAATCCACTTCGCAGAATCGGATTTTCACCTCGGTTCTGCAGGAGAGTTTTTGTGAGGATATGGAACTGTTTTTATCCATTGCTTATTCTTTGATGAAGATCTTCATTTGGCAGGTGGCAATTGTCTCTTCATTGACTTTAGCCTCTGTTTTTATGAGAGATACATTCATGACTTCGGAAACGGTTTTTATATGTGTTAAAACACGTTCTCCCACTTTAGGACGGCGAATCAATTTGAATTTTTTGATTTCACCGATGTAGCCGATGGGTGGGTTTTCTGCGTTTTTCAGTTTCTCTTTGTATCCTGCAAAAGCAGAAGCTGATTGAGCGATGTGCTCAATCAGTCCTGGTTCTAAAAGTTCTCCGTTTTCGCAGAAAAGGTTGTCAGACTTGATTAACAAGCCGGTGTTGCACTCTATCTCGTCAGCATCGTAAAAGGTGTCGACCATCATGATAGGGGCTCTTTGAGGAATGAGTTCCTTTATGCCTTCTCCTTCGAATAGAGGTGTTTTATTGCTCATAAAATTTATTTTTCAATTCTTTCATACAAAAAATCGTAGAGTTCAGAGAATTTTTTTATTTGAATCATCTCCTGACCACTGATTTTCACTTTGTATGTATTTTCAATAACAGCAACTAAATCAATCAAACTTAAGCTGTCAAGAGCAAGAGTCATTTTTACAGAACCTTCAGGCTGTATAGTGGAGACTTCCACCTCAAACTCTTCTGCTAACAGTTCATTAAGCTCGTTAATAAATTGTTGTTTCTCCATAGTTTGCATGGTTTTTTATTTAACAAATTTTTTAACGATGAGGGTAGAGTTGGTACCACCGAAACCAAATGAATTGGATAGAAATGTATCAAAACTCTTCTCTATGCGTTTGTTTGGAATATTCAATTTTGCGGAATCCTCATCAGGATTTTCAAAGTTGATGTTTGGAGCGATGAAGTTATTTTGCATCATCAACATTGAATAGACAACTTCGCTGGCACCTGCCATCCACATTTCGTGTCCAGTCATCGCCTTTGTAGAAGTTACTTCTGGTTTGTGATCTCCGAATACGTTGAAGATGGCTTTTGCTTCTTGACGGTCTCCAACTGGTGTTGAAGTTGCATGTGCATTCAAATAACCAATTGTACGGATGTCTATTCCTGCTTCACGAATAGCCATTTGTAATGAGCGACTAGGTCCATCTACATTAGGTTGAGACATGTGATCACCGTTAGAAGAGAATCCGTAACCAATAACTTCTGCTAAGATAGGAGCTCCACGCTTTACTGCATGCTCGTAACTTTCAATGATGACAGTTGCTGCACCACCACCAGGCACCAAACCATCACGGTCGCGGTCGAACGGACGTGATGCTTTCGTTGGATCACTCTCTCTGATAGAGAAGGCACTGATACCATCGAAACTACCAATAGAGTATGGATTCACCTCTTGTGCACCACCACATACGATACAATCTTGCAATCCCCATTTGATTAATAATGATCCAAGTCCGATGGCATGAGAACTACTTGCGCAAGCACCAGAAACAGTTAGGTTGATACCTCTTAATTTAAAGATACAACCAAGATTCATGGTTACCGTAGAGTTCATGGATTGAAATATGGCTCCAGAACCTACTAAAGTGGTGTCTTTCTTTTCACGCATGGTGTCTACACTTTTGACAACTGCGTCTGCTGTACTATCATTACCATAGAGTAAACCTACTTCGTTTTTCTCTAAGTAATCCATGTCTATATTTGCATTTTGCAACGCTTCGCATGTAGCAACGTATGCATATTTGGCCTCTTCTGGCATGTATACTCGTTGACTTCTACTGAGTTGACCTTTCAATTCTGGAATCTCCAATTTTGCTGTTAATGCGGATCTGAATCCCATTTCTTTACGCGCAGGATCAAAGATAATTCCTGACTTTCCATTGTATAAGGATTCTTTAACCTCATCTAATGTCTTACCCAAACATGAGTAAATACCCATACCGGTAATTACAACTCGTCTATTCATGTCTTAACGAATTTATTTATTAGTATTAATTTTACTTTCTACTTTATTTTGCCACTCATTTTTTTACACCTGTTTCCTTACAGAATATAGGTATGCAAATTCGTGGCGCAAAGATAGAAAAAAAATCCTTTTCGTGCAAAATAAAAATTTATTGGGACAACTTTACTTGTCTTTCTCGAAATAATAATATATTTGTATTCCGTTTGTTCTTTGTTAGACGGTTTCGTCGAAACGAACATTCTGTAGTGGGTGGTTCTCACCTATTTTATATATATGGTAAGGATGTATGCCTTGCTGAAACTTACTAATATGGTTAATATGAAATGGATAGGTAAATTATTCGGAACATTATTGTTTCTTTTGATTGTCACAAATGTGCATGCGCAAAAGAAATATGCTCCTGATCAATATTATGGAAGAGAGTACCGCTTGGATGGTGATACGTTGCGTTATCGTGTTTTGTATCCGTCAGGTTATGATGCCGGATTGAAGTTCCCATTGTTTATCTTCTTGCATGGGGAGGATGAACGGGGTAGAGATAATGTGATGCAACTGAAAACTGGTGGTCAACTTTACAAGGAACAAACCATTCGCGATTATTATCCGGCTGTTGTCCTTATTCCGCAATGTCCTGAAGATGATGCATGGGTTAATTACAATGTCTTGAGTGACGGCGAAATCGAAATTCCTGACAATCCGGAAGAGACTAAGTCTTTTCGTATGTTGACGAAGTTGATCGAACATTATTTGAAATTACCGTATGTGGATAAGACACAGGTTTATATCGTTGGTTTCTCAATGGGCGCCTTCGGTGCTTTGGAAATGGCGGTGAAGAACCCTAAACTTTTGACTGCTGCAGTTTCTATGGGTGGCGCAATCCAACCTGAAAGAATAAAGAAACTGAAGAAATTCCCAATTCGACTATTCCATGGTCAAGATGATAAGGTGGTACCTATTACTTACGCACGTGACGTTTACTATCAACTGAAATCGAGCGGTTGCCCTGCTGATATGGTTGAATATCCTGGTACGGGACACGACTCTTGGACGTTGGCGTTGACTTCATCCGATTTCATGGAGTGGATTTTCGATAAGAAGAAAAAATAGTCTCTTCCATAATTGAAATTGTAAAAATTTGAATGTTAACCGATTAGGTACAATTGCAAATTTTGTCGTAAAAAAAGTGCTTGAATAATTGTTGATTTGAAAATAATAACATACCTTTGCAACGCAATTCGGGAGAGAATTGTTTAGGTTAAAAATTAAGTTTTTGGTGCGTTAGTTCAGCTGGTTAGAATACGTGCCTGTCACGCACGGGGTCAGGGGTTCGAGTCCCCTACGCACCGCATAAAAACTTAATATTAACTTTACCATTTTGGTGCGTTAGTTCAGCTGGTTAGAATACGTGCCTGTCACGCACGGGGTCAGGGGTTCGAGTCCCCTACGCACCGCATAAGATAGAGAAGACGATGAGTCTTCTTTTTTTTGTTTTATGTCGTTTGTTCTTTTGGTTGTTTGTTTGTTCTGTTGCTTGTTTTTGCCGTCGTATGGGCGAATAGCATTCGCCCCATCTCCTTCTCCCTCTAGTTTTTTGTGGCAAAAAAGACTTTTACTCTATCCTCATGATCTTTGCCCCAATGGCGTTTAATCGTCCGTCAATATCCTCATATCCTCTGTCTATTTGTTCGATGTTGCTGATTGTGCTTGTTCCATTGGAACTCATGGCTGCAATAAGAAGTGCGATACCTGCACGAATATCAGGTGAGGACATATTAGAAGCTCGTAGCATTGTCTCTTTTCCTAATCCAATGACGGTAGCTCTGTGTGGGTCGCAAAGAATGATTTGTGCTCCCATATCAATTAGTTTGTCGACGAAGAACAAACGGCTTTCAAACATTTTTTGGTGGATGAGGACGCTTCCCTTGGCTTGTGTGGCCACGACAAGGAAGACGCTAAGTAGATCGGGTGTTAGACCTGGCCATGGGGCATCTGCAAATGTCATAATAGAACCATCCATAAAGGTGTCGATGGTGTATTTGTCCTGATGAGGTATGTAGATGTCGTCATTGATATGTTCAATTTTAATTCCCATTTTGCGGAAACAGTCGGGTATCATTCCCAACTCTTTGTAGCAAACGTTTTTGATGGTCACTTCAGATCCTGTCATGGCAGCCATTCCGATGAAACTACCGATTTCAATCATATCGGGCAAAATCGTGTGATTGTCGCATCCATGAAGTTCTTTCACTCCTTCAATGGTCAGGAGGTTGGATCCGATGCCACTGATTTTTGCCCCCATTTTATTCAGCATTTTGCATAGTTGCTGAATATAGGGTTCGCAGGCAGCATTGTAAATGGTGGTTGTACCTTCTGCGAGGACTGCAGTCATGACGATGTTGGCGGTACCTGTGACGGATGCCTCGTCGAGCAGCATATACAACCCTTTCATTTTATTGGCTTGTATTCTGTATAATTTAAGTTCCGGATCAAAACAGAAGATGGCCCCCAGTTTTTGGATACCAATAAAGTGGGTGTCTAATCGACGTCTTCCAATTTTGTCACCTCCTGGCTTGGGAACCACGGCTTTCCCGAAGCGAGCAACTAACGGACCGACAAGCATGACAGAACCTCTTAATACGGAACATTGTTTATAGAATTGAGGCGTGTCCATGAAGTCGAGATTAACATTATCGGCTTGAAATGTGTAGCATCCTTTGCCTTTTTTTGTGACTTTCACACCCATGTCTTTGAGTAGACAAATCAGATTGTTGACGTCAAGAATGTTAGGAATGTTTGAGATGGTCACCTCCTCTGATGTGAGAAGTGTGGCGCAGATGACTTCCAATGCTTCGTTTTTTGCACCTTGAGGTTGAATTTCCCCTTTTAATGGGTGTCCGCCTTCGATTAAAAATTTTGCCATGGTGAATAGAGGTTGAAACTGAAGTTATTTTTTCTTTTTCTTTTTACTGGTCGATGTAGCGGTAGCAGTGTTTTTAAACTCGGCCAGTTTGATGCCTTTGTTATGGAGAAGTATATTTTCTTTTGACAAATAGGCAAGATCGTCAAAAATTTTTAAGTCATCGACACCATCCTTGTTGAAGGTGATATAACTTTTCTTCATGTAATTGGCAATCATCACTTCCAATTGGTCACGTTCTTCACCTTCGTCCATCTCAACGGCTTTTTCGATGAGACTGTGGATGATTTTTCCGTAGTGAAGAAAACGTATACTGTCGGAATTGGAATATTCAGGTCGTTCTGGTTTGACATCCAGTTTTTCCTTTTTGATCACCTCATACGGATAATCGATGTCAAGTTTGAAGTTGGACATGATAGCAAGATGATCCCATAGGATGTGCTTGAAATCACTTAAGTCCCGTAACTGAGGGAATAGGTTGCCCATGGTGTTGACAATGGTGTAGGCACAAGCGGTTCTTTCCTCTCTGTCTTCAATCGTCAGACAATGATCAACCATATTTTGAATGTTTCTTCCGTACTCGGGGAGAATCAACTTCTCCATTTGCGTGTTATATTCCATAAATGATAGAAAAATAAACGATAAAGTCAGGTGTACAGTCACCCGTTTTTGTTTTAGATAAAAATTTTTGCTAAGTTAGGAAAAAAAACTGATTTCCATACGCATTTGACTAGTCATTAAAAAAAATTCTTGATTTTTTTGTAAAACTATTGTGAGATTTGAAAAAATGAATTATTTTTGCAACGTTTTACTACCGCAGGCTAAATTCTTAGCCCAAGTATAATCAAAAGCTATATATTAACAAAAAATCGATGTAAGTAACGTCGGGTATTGTGAAAAGTATTACAACAAACTTTATGCGTTGTTTTTTAGAGTGAAATTTGATTCTGTTTATCAATTGATTTATGAAAATAAGTGATTTAAAGAAAAAGACCCTTACAGAATTGAAGGGGATTGCGAAAGATTTGGAAATTAAACGTCCAGATTCTTTTCGTAAAGATGATTTGATTTTTAGAATTATAAATGAGATCGCAGCTTGGCAGAACGAAGGAAAAACGCTTCCAGAGAACTTGAATTTTGAAGCAGAAGATGATGGCGTAAGCCAGAGTCTCCAAAATTCTTTTGAAATTGAGTCATCCTCATATAATGGGGAAAAATCGATTGATGGGTCTTTCAACTCTCGACCAGTTAGTGTGGAATCGAGTTATAAACCACAAAACGTGGAGCAGCGTAGTTTTGACTTTGAAAATGACACTTATGGTGATGGAAGAAACTCAGAATCAAACGAATATAATAATAGAGCGCAATCTAGATTAAATAAAGAACCATATCGTTCCGATTTTGGTGGTGCTGAGAAAGAAGAGGAGGATTTTTCACGGAAAAAAAATCAACAAAATCAACAGAATCAACAAAATCAGAATCAACGCCCGCCTAAAAACCGTGCTTTTGGTGGTTTTGATGCTATGGCCTCTGGTAATGCTGCCGCTGCTGTGGCAAGAATGATATTGAATAAGAAAAAGGGAATACCAACTCCTAACCAAGAAGAGATACTCGAAAACATTAAGAAAATGAACGAGGAATCTAAATACGAAAATGAGAAAAAAGCCGTACAGGAGAAAGAGTTGGATAATTCACCTAAAACTGAAAATAATCCGCTTTTGGAACAACCTGTTGTGACACCTGATTTGAAAGAGAGTCAGCAGGCTCCTAAGAAGACCTATGATTTTGAAGATATCGTAAAAGGACAGGGTGTACTGGAAATTACTAACGAAGGTTTTGGTTTCCTTCGCTCTGCTGATTACAACTATTTGACTTCTCCTGATGATATTTATGTTTCTCAATCGCAAATCAAATTGTTTGGATTGAAAACGGGTGATGTCATTGAAGGTACAATTCGTCCTCCTAAAGAGGGTGAGAAATATTTCCCATTGGTAAGAGTGGACAAAATCAATTCTCGTTCTCCAGAGTTTGTTCGCGATCGTGTTCCTTTTGATCACTTAACTCCATTGTTCCCTGATGAGAAGTTCAATTTGACGGGAGGTCGTACTACATGTAACACTTCCGTACGTGCGGTTGACCTTTTCGCACCGATAGGTAAGGGTCAGCGTGGTTTGATCGTTGCGCAGCCTAAGACAGGTAAGACAATGTTGCTTAAAGATATCGCTAACGCCATTGCGGAAAATCATCCTGAGGTCTATATGATTATCCTTTTGATTGACGAACGTCCTGAGGAGGTAACCGATATGGCCAGAAGTGTAAATGCAGAGGTGATTGCCTCTACATTTGATGAACCAGCAGATCGTCATGTGAAGATTGCCGGTTTGGTATTGGAAAAGGCAAAACGTATGGTGGAGTGTGGTCATGATGTGGTGATTTTGCTTGATTCAATCACTCGTTTGGCTCGTGCATATAACACGGTGGCTCCTGCGTCTGGTAAGGTCTTGTCTGGAGGTGTGGATGCAAATGCGTTGCAAAAACCAAAACGATTCTTCGGTGCTGCCAGAAACATTGAAAATGGAGGTAGCTTGACCATCATCGCTACTGCTTTGACGGATACGGGATCTAAGATGGATGACGTTATCTTTGAGGAGTTTAAGGGTACGGGTAACATGGAGTTGCAATTGTCACGCCAATTGTCCAACAAACGTATCTATCCTGCCATTGATATCATCTCTTCTAGTACACGTCGCGACGACTTGTTGCAATCACCTGAAGTTGTACGTCGTATGTGGGTATTCCGTAATCATATTTCGGAAATGACTCCTATCGAAGCTATGGATTTCTTGAAACGTCAGATTGAAATGACTCGCTCTAACGAGGAGTTGCTGGCAACCATGAATAGTTAAGAGACGATTGTTTGTTGTCTCTGCCAATCCGATGCGCACATCCTCTTTGAATGATGTGCGCATCGTTTTTTATATCTACTCCAAATTCCACAAAATATACAGTTTATTATGGCGAATTTATAGAACACGCCTTGACAGAACCACCCTTAAATTGCATGAAAAGGAGGCTTTAATATTTGTTTACATCTAACACTTTTTTATTTAGTTTTTGACTTCGTTTCTTGAAGAAGTTTTTGTAAATTTGTACAAAAATTATGGCATGGGAAAAGAGAAACAAAAACAAGATGAAACACCCACCAAAGGTGGCTTTTTTTCAAAATTGAAACATAGCATCTCGAATGAACCGTTTCGTTTGGCGATAGGTGTTATCATAATTATTTCAGGATTGTTTTTGACATTGTCGTTTTTCTCCTTCTTTTTTACAGGTTGGGAAGACCAAAGTCTTTTGAAAGGTGATTATTCGAATGAGTATTTGGCGGAGAATATCAAAAACTGGACAGGCTTGTTAGGTGCCAGATTGTCTGATTTTTGTATAAACCGCACCTTTGGCGTTTCCGTTATCTTTTATCTGTTTTACTGGTTCCTTATCGGTCTTTGGTTGTTGAATGTGCGTCCTTTTGAAGGGAAAATGCGCAAAATGTTTTTCATTTGCTCTTTTTTCTTGGTGTGGGGGTCCGTTTTAGCGGGATTATTTATCGATAGTTATGAATCGACTTTCCTTTTCTTGGGTGGAGAACATGGATATCAAACGAATCTTTTCTTGCAGGCGAATGTAGGCTTTGTAGGTGTGGTTTTGATATTGTTTGTTACACTTCTGATATTCTCCTTTTATGCATTTAATGGTGTCTATGAGGGTTTTGTGAAGATGCTGAATCGTATGTTCCATTCTCATCCAGAACCTGTGCTTGATCCAACAGAAAACAACGCTGGAGTGGAGAATGGGGATGGCGAGAAACCAGAGATCGTTACCAATTCGGGAGACGAGACAGGTGGTGAACCTGTTGCAGCGACATCGACTGACCAACCGGTGGAGAATCAGGAAAAACCAGAAACGGTGGAACCAGAGGGTAATACCATGACATTTGATCTGACGAAGCAAGACGGGAATAAGAATGCTTCAGATAATACAGTAAAGCAAGGTTCAAAAAAAGACCCAGACGATATTCCATTTGTTGTGGATCCTGTTAACCCAACAGAATTGATTCAAAACACAAATGAAAATGAGGGTGGCTCCCCAGCAACAGAGGCTAATCAACCAGCATCAGAAGTGAAGCCAGAATCGGGTGAGGTTGGCTTTACCATCGAGCAGTCGACTGTCGAGATGGCAAACGGTGAGGGAGATATGACATTGTATGATCCAACTAAGGATTTGGAGTTCTATAAGAAACCAACCTTGGACTTGTTCAAGGAATATGATATTCAAAACAATATAGACGTAGATGAGCAAAACAAGAACAAGAATCGTATTGTAGAGGTTTTGCGTAGTTTTGGTGTTGAGATTACGTCGATAAAGGCGACGGTAGGTCCGACTGTCACATTGTATGAAGTGACGCCTGCTCCAGGTGTGCGAATAGCTAAGATTAGAGGTTTGGGTGATGATATAGCCCTAACAATTGCCGCTAAGGGTATTCGTATTATTGCACCGATACCAGGAAAGGGAACGATTGGTATTGAGGTGCCAAATGCCAAACCAGTGGTGGTGCCGATGGCTGAGATCATTGGAAGCAAGAAATTCCAAGAGTCTAAGTTTGAGTTGCCTATCGCATTGGGTAAGACCATCACCAATGAGGTCTTCATGTTGGATCTTTGTAAGATGCCGCACGTTTTGGTGGCAGGAGCAACAGGACAAGGAAAGTCAGTTGGTTTGAATGCGATTATCACCTCTCTGTTGTACAAGAAACATCCATCCGAGTTGAAGTTTGTGATGGTGGATCCGAAGATGGTGGAGTTCAGTATGTATGCCCCAATCGAGCATCACTTCTTGGCTAAGATGCCAGATGCGGAAGATGCCATCATCACGGATGTGAAGAAGGTGGTACAGACGTTGAATTCCTTGTGTGTGGAGATGGATCAGCGTTATGAGTTGCTGAAGGAGGCCTCTGTACGTCAGGTGAAGGAATACAATGAGAAATTTATCAATCGGAAATTAAATCCGAACAAAGGACATCACTTTATGCCATATATTGTGGTGGTGATAGATGAATTTGCCGATTTGATCATGCAAGTGGGTAAGGATGTGGAGACACCAATCGCACGTATTGCGCAGAAGGCACGTGCAGTGGGAATTCACATGATATTGGCCACTCAGCGTCCGTCGGCTAACATTATAACGGGTGTTATACGAGCTAACTTCCCTGCTCGTTTTGCATTCCGTGTTTCCACTGGATTGGAATCTCGTGTGATATTGGATACGGGTGGAGCAGAGCAGTTGATTGGTCGTGGTGATATGTTGATTTCACAGGGAAACGATTTGGACCGTGTACAGTGTGCATTGGTGGATACGCCAGAAGTGGAGCGCATCGCCAAACACATCGCAGATCAGCAGGGTTATCCTACTGCATTCATACTACCGGAGTATGTTGATGAGAGTGAGACGTCGGAAGGAAAGGCAGATGTTGATTTATCGAAGAAAGATCCTATGTTTGATGAGGCTGCTCAATTGGTGGTGGCTACTCAACAGGGCTCTACATCCATGATTCAGAGAAAATTCTCAATCGGATATAATCGTGCGGGACGTATTATGGATCAATTGGAGGCGGCTGGTATTGTTGGTCCAGCAGAGGGAAGTAAACCACGTCAGGTGATGGTGACGGATATGGCTATGCTTGATACCATTTTGTCATCAATTTAATATGTCGTGTTTTTTTATTCTTTAACTTTGGGAAGTTTTATTCCCGTAAAAAAAACAGTATGAAAAGAAGTTTGTTAATAGTTATATCTTTTTTGATTCCGTTCATCTCTTTTGCACAGGAGACAGCTGTCGACCCGAAGGCGAAGGCTTTGTTGGACAAGGCGATTGTGGCTTTTGAGACAAAGAAGGGATTGTCTGCAGATTTCGTTATCAAGGTTGAAAATTCCAGAAATGACAAGAGTGAAAATTTTCAGGGTAATGTACTTTTAAAGGGAGAAAAATTCAAACTTTCTCTTGCTGATGTGGATACCTATTTTGATGGAAAGACGCAGTATGTGTTGATGAAGAAAGAGAATGAGGTGACAATCAGTAACCCAGAGAAGGAGGATATGAAAGAGATCAATCCCATCTTGTTGATGAAGTCGTGCAAAACAGACTATAAAATGCGTTATTTAGGTGAGGAAAAGGTTGGAAACAAGATGATGGAGAAGATTGAATTGTATCCGAATGATTTGAACAGTAAATATTCAATCATCACATTGTTGATGACAAAGGATGAGTTGCAGTTGAATACCATCATTTTGAAAGGGAAAAATGGTATCATCACTCATTTTCAACTAACAAAGGTTGAATATAAGAAAGATCTGGCAGATGGCATTTTTGTCTTTGATGCTACCAAGTATCCTAATGTGGAAGTGGTTGATCTTCGATAAGATAGGAATTTTTGGTTGATAACGTGAATGTTGTAAACGAGACTACAGTCTTGTATTAATAATATATCTAATTTAAAAAATATGGCAGAAATAGAAAAAGTAAGGTGTTTGATTATAGGATCTGGTCCTGCTGGATATACGGCTGCAATTTATGCGGCGAGAGCAAATTTGTCTCCTGTCTTATACGAAGGAATCTTGCCGGGCGGACAATTGACAACAACTACGGAAATTGAGAATTTCCCTGGTTATCCCAATGGCATATCCGGACCAGAGATGATGGAGGATATTCGTAAGCAAGCTGTTCGTTTTGGAACCGATATTCGTTTGGGAATGGCTACGAAAGCGGTGTTGAAACCTAATCATAACATCATAACCATTGATGGAGAAAAACAGATAGAGGCTACTACGGTGATCATCTCCACAGGTGCTTCTGCCAAATATTTAGGTTTGGATGACGAAAAGAAATATGCCGGTATGGGAGTCTCTGCATGTGCCACTTGTGATGGCTTCTTTTATCGTAAGAAGACCGTGGTTGTGGTCGGTGGTGGAGATACCGCATGTGAGGATGCTCTTTACCTTTCAAGAATGTGTGCGAAAGTTTACTTGGCTGTTCGGAAAGATAAGTTGAGAGCTTCTAATGTGATGAAAGAGAGAGTAATCAATAATGAGAAAATAGAGATTCTTTATAAACATGAGGTGATTGGATTGGATGGTGAAAATGGTGTGGAGTCTGCACTGTTACTTAAAAACAGAGGAGAAGCCAATCAGGAAGAATATAGCATACCAGTCGACGGACTCTTTTTGGCGATTGGTCATCATCCTAATTCAGGTCTGTTTGCCGAGTATCTGGATCTCGATACAGAAGGTTACATAAAGACGAAAGGTGCTACGGCGCAAACGAATGTACCGGGAGTCTTTGCTGCGGGTGACGTGGCTGACCCATCTTATCGTCAGGCAATTACAGCTGCGGCAAGTGGATGTAAGGCTGCAAAGGATGCAGAACGTTATTTGTTGGCGAACGGACTATAGACCCTACCATATTGAATTGTCATTGTTTCACTAGCTCAAATTTTTTAATACAGATGGATGAATTACAAAGGATAGAGGCACTTAGGAAAGAGTTGAATCAGCATAATTACAACTATTATGTGTTGTCGGCTCCGACTATATCCGATTTTGAATTTGACCAGAAATTGAAGGAACTTCAAGATTTGGAAAAACTTCATCCTGAAGCATTTGACCCAAACTCTCCAACTCAGCGCGTGGGTAGTGATATCTCGAAAGAGTTTACTCAGGTCGCTCATAAGTATTTGATGCTCTCATTAGGTAATACTTATTCAAGAGAAGAGGTGGCCGATTTCTATCAGCGTGTGTCGAAAGGGTTGAATGGGGAACCATTTGAGATTGTTTGTGAATTGAAATATGACGGAACCTCCATTTCATTAACTTATGAAAATGGACGGTTGATTCGTGCAGTGACTCGTGGTGATGGTGAGAAAGGAGATGATGTCACCGCTAATGTGAAGACGATTCGCTCCATTCCATTGGTTTTACAAGGCGACTCTTACCCTGATTCTTTTGAAATCAGAGGCGAGATCTTGATGCCATGGAAGGTCTTCGAGAAGTTGAATGAAGAACGTGCTGAGCAGGAGGAACCTTTGTTCGCCAATCCGCGTAATGCAGCGTCTGGCACATTAAAAACACAGAATTCAAAGGAGGTGGCCAATCGTAAGTTGGACTCCTATCTATATTATTTGTTGGGTGATAATTTGCCTGCAGATACTCATTATGATAATTTGAATGAGGCTCGTAAATGGGGCTTTAAGATCTCGGATGCCATGAAGGTCTGTCATTCGGTGGATGAGATTTTCGAGTTTATCAACTATTGGGATGTGGAGAGAAAGAACCTGCCTGTTGCAACAGATGGTATCGTATTGAAGGTCAATTCGATAGCGCAACAAGAGCAACTTGGGTTCACAGCTAAGTCGCCACGTTGGGCCATAGCCTATAAATTTCAGGCAGAACGTGCTTGTACACGACTCAACTCAGTGTCGTATCAAGTAGGTCGAACGGGAGCGATAACGCCGGTTGCCAATTTGGAACCCGTACAGTTGTCGGGTACGATTGTCAAAAGAGCCTCTTTGCATAATGCAGATATCATTAACTCTTTGGACTTATACATCGGCGATATGGTGTATGTGGAAAAAGGAGGTGAGATTATCCCTAAGATAGTGGGTGTGGATTATAACCAGAGGGGTATTGATATAGGTCCGAAGGTTCAGTTCATCACCACCTGTCCGGAATGTGGTGCCACACTTGTGCGTGAGGCGGGAGAAGCAGCACATTATTGCCCTAATGATGCAAATTGTGCTCCACAAATCAAGGGAAGGATAGAGCATTTCGTGAGTCGAAAAGCAATGGATATCAATTTGGGAGAGGAGAATGTGAATCTTCTTTACCAAAAGGGTATGATAAAAAATATAGCAGATCTATATACGTTGAATGTCAATGAATTGGCAGGTTTAGATAGGTGGGGTGAGACGAGCGCGAAGAATGTGATGGAGAGTTTGGAGCGGTCGAAGACGGTTCCATTTGAGCGAGTGCTGTTTGCCTTGGGTATTCGTTATGTAGGTGCGACTACAGCGAAGAAGATTGCCAATGCGTTGAAGAACATTGAGAATATAGAAAAGGCAAGTTTCTCTGATTTACAGGCTATTGATGAGGTGGGAGAGCGTATTGCTCAGAGTGTGTTGGATTATTTCGCATCAGCAGAGAACAGAGAGATTGTAAACAGATTGAAGGAGGCAGGATTACAGTTCCAGATAGACGAGTCGACCTTAACAAGTCGTTCTAATAAATTAGCAGGATTATCCATCATCATCAGTGGAACGTTTCAGAATCATTCGAGAGATGAATTGAAGGAGTTGATTGGACAGAATGGAGGAAAGAATGTGACATCCATCTCGTCTAAAACTGATTATCTGATAGCTGGTGAAAATATGGGACCTGCGAAATTGGAGAAGGCGCAAAAATTGAATGTGAAGATGATTAGTGAAGAGGAGTTTGAACAAATGATAAAGTAGGAGGGAAAACGGAATGCTTGAAGAGCTAAAGAGAAAATATGTTGATTGGCAAATAAAGTTAAGTGAGTCGGACAAGAAGTTCAGAAGAGAAAAACAGTTTCTGAATTGGGATGATGTCAAGACCGTCACTGTCCTTTTGACGTATGAGGGAAGACCCAATAATGCGGAGATGGATCAGATTATGCAGATCCTTTCAGACAAGGTGGTGAGTTTCTGGTGTTTTGTCTCATCAAAAGAGTATCTTCGTCAGGATTCAGAAAAGGTGACTTATTTGAATCCCAAGTCGCTCACCTTGTTTTCCATTCCTAATAAAATCATTAAGGGACGATTTGTCGCAGACCAGTCGGATGTGATGATCGATTTGACATTGGAGGAGAATTTTCCGCTCAAGTATTTGGCAGGAATTTCCAGAGCACATTGTCGATGTGGAAAGAAGAAAGAGAATTATTCCCTATATGATTTAGAGATAAGTCCGACAGAGAAACTTTCACGCGTGGATTTGTTGGAACAAATTTTATATTATCTAAAAACGATAAAAACCAAAAATTAGAGAATGCATGGATTTTTTTATATTTTTGCATTCCATTATATTGGCAGAAGAAAAAAGATGACACAGACAAAATTTACAGGATTAGGCATTGCTCTAATCACTCCTTTTAACGAAGATGAGAGCATAGATTTTGATGCACTCGGAAACCTTTTGGATTATCAGCTCCAAAATGGTATTGATTATCTGGTTGTGTTGGGTACGACAGCAGAGACCCCAACGTTATCGGAAGAAGAAAAGAAGTCTGTCATTCAATTTGTCCTGAACAAGGTAAATGGTAAAGTGCCAATTGTCCTTGGTTGTGGAGGAAATAATACAAGAGGAATTGTTGAGAAATTGAAAAACGACGACTTTACTGGCATTGATGCCATCTTGTCTGTCGTTCCTTACTATAACAAACCATCTCAAGAAGGTATTTATCAACATTTTAAGGCAATCGCAGAGAACTCTCCTGTGCCTGTGATATTGTATAATATACCTGGACGTACAGGAGTAAATATGTTGCCTGACACGACGATTCGATTGGCACGTGAATTTAAGAACATCATAGCCATCAAAGAGGCTTGTGGAAACATGGATCAGATTAATGATATCATCAAACGTAAGCCAAAGGATTTTATGGTTATCTCGGGTGACGATGGAATCACCTATCCATTGATCACTATGGGTGCACAAGGTGTCATTTCTGTGATTGGAAATGCATTCCCTAAGGAGTTTGGTCGTATGGTTCGATTGAGTTTACAGGGTGATTATGAGTCTGCTCGTGTGATTCATCAGAAGTTTACGGATCTGTTCGATTTGTTGTTTGTGGATGGTAATCCAGCAGGAGCAAAGTGTATGCTTTCGTTGATGGGTTATATTCAAAACAAGTTGCGTTTACCACTTGTTCCAACTCGAATGGTTACTTACGAGAAGATTCGTGAGGTGTTGAAGGGCTTGAATGTGAAATGTTAATTCTTCCATTTTGCGTTACTTCATCAAATTCTCTTATAAAGGTACAAATTATCATGGCTGGCAAGAACAGCCAAACGACGTCTCGGTGCAGTCTGAACTGACCCGAACCATGTCGGTGGTGTTGCGTCGTCCCATCGAATTGGTGGGGGCTGGACGTACAGATGCGGGTGTGCATGCCAAGTGTATGTTCGCACACTTTGACATGGAAGAAAAAATAGATGATACGGGTTTGATTGTCAGTAAGTTGAACAACATGTTGCCAAAGGATATCGCTGTTGATTCAATCTACGAGGTTGCGCCAGATTGTCATGCAAGGTTTAGTGCCAAATCGAGAACGTATAAATATTATATCACCACAAAGAAATCAGCTTTTCTTTCAGATTATTCAGCCAAATACACATTTGCCTTGGATATGAACGCTATGAATGAAGCGGCTAGTAAGTTGATGAACTACACCGACTTCACCAGTTTCTCGAAGGTGCATACAGATGTAAAGACCAATAATTGCACAATCTATCATGCTCAATGGGAACCTACGGAGTATGGTATGGTCTTTACCATAAAAGCCAACCGTTTCTTGCGTAATATGGTGCGTGCCATTGTGGGTACGTTGATTGAGGTAGGGAAGGGCAAACTAACTGTTGATCAATTTTGCGACATCATTGAAAAGAAAGACCGCTGTGCTGCTGGCATGTCGGTACCTGCACAAGGGTTATTCCTTGTGGATGTGGAGTATTGAAAATGGTAAATATGATAAACATTATCTCAGTGTTGGTAGGATATGTGACTATTTTATGTACGACACATGAAGATAATTGTTAAAATCGCCCTCTCCAACAAATTTCACTTTGTCTTTCGAATTATGAATTACCACATAAGCGTCAAGATCTTCAAAAATGTCCTTATCTATAAGAGTGACGGTTGATGGAATCTCCAACTTTCTCAATAATGGACAAAAACTAAATGCTCTTTTCCCAATGTAAGTGACCCCCTCTGGAATTACTATGCTGGTCATATTAGAACAGCCATCAAAAGCATTGGCGCAAATTTCTTTTACCGTATTGGGAATCACAACATTGGTACATTTCTTTTTATTACCCATCCAACCATAACATTTTGTGCCGTTGTCGTATGTTAACAATCTACTAGGCAGACTGTCACAACCTTCAAAAGCATTGTTCCCGATACGATTTATTTCCCATGGTATCTCAATCCTTGCCAAATTATTACATCTTAGGAAAGCATAGCTTCCGATAGAATTTACACTCGATGGTATCTCAATATTTTTCAAATTATTACAACCTGAGAAAGCATGATTTCCGATAGTATTTACCCCCTTGGGTATCTCAATCTTTGTCAACTTATCACAACTTGCAAAAGCCGCTCCGCCGATTTCCTTTACAGTGCTTGGAATCACAACATTGGTACATTCTCTTCTGTCTCCAATCCATCCATAACACTTTGTCCCATTGTTATAGATTAACAATCTGGGTGAGATTTCTTGACAATTGGCAAATGCACGGGCACCGATATTAACTATACTTTCCGGAATGTTTATATTTTTTAAACGATACGAATCTGCGAAAGCACCGTTTCCAATATTAATGACGCTTTGAGGTATCTCTATACTTTCCAAATAGCTGTTTGAAAATGCATATTCTCTAATGAGCGTAACAGTCGATGGAATATCGACATGAGTGCACTTCATTTTGTCACCAATCCATCCATAACATTTGGTTCCATTGTCATATAACAATAATCTTGGATTCAGAGTATGACAACCATTAAAAGCTCCGACACCGATGTCTTCTATGCTTAATGGAATTTCTAGTAGAGTCAATTTTTGACACCCCAGAAAAGCTTCATTTCCAATGCTTTTTACACTGGATGGGATTATGACACTCTCCAATTCTTCACAGTCATAAAAAGCACCCTCCCCAATGCTAACAACTCCCTCAGGAATCTTTAAATATTTCAATTCTTTACAACTACTAAAAGCATTCTTTCCTATGTGCTTGATACTTGATGGCAAGTCAACACTTTTCAATCCTTCACATTTGTCAAACGTACCTTCTTCAATGGTAATGACACCCTCAGGAATCTTTATACTTGCTAATTTATATTGCCAAATAAATGCCCAACTATCAATGTTTTTTACTCCGTCAGGAATGACTATATTAGTATTTTCATCCATTTCCCCAACCCATCCATAACATTTTGTGCCGTTATGGTAAATTAATAATCTTGGTTTGATGGCACAGTGACCCTCGAAATCGTTAAGGTGAAAGGCAAAAGAACCAATACTATCAACACTCTCTGGAATCTTTATGTCGGATAGTTTGGAACATTGCCAAAATGCTTCAGGACCAATACAAGTAACACCTTTCGGAATATCAATGTTGGTCATGTATTCACAGTTAGAAAATGCTTTGCGTCCAATCTCTTTTACCCCTTTCGGAATTACAACATTGGTGCATTCTTTTTTGTTTCCAACCCAACCATAACATTTTGTGCCTTTATTATAAATTAGTAATCCTGGTTTTAAATTGTCACAAACAGAAAATGCATTTTCTTCAATATGCGTGACACTCTTTGGAATCTCTATACTTGTCAGTTTTTTACAGCCAGCAAATGCACCTTCCCCGATGTGGATGACCCCCTCAGGAATTTCGATTCTTGTTATATCGGAACAATCACAAAAAGTTTGGACGGCGATGCTTGTGACCGTATAAACGTACCCATTGATTCTTACTTTCGATGGAATAATGATGGTGTCTTTATATATTTTTCTTTTTTCATATGGCGAGAATTTACTTTTCAGTTCAGCGGTAGCGTTTGTCAAAACATCAAATTGGAAATTAGTTTCCGATGCTTCGACAACATTAATCTTCTCGCTGTTTTTTTTATTGTTCTCTCCTTTGGCAAAGATCGCTATTGGTTGACACAATGCAAATGCGACAATTAATGCAACTAATTTTATTTTCATCATATCAAATTTATTTTGTGCATTATGAAATATTTTTTGTCCCTAAAAAAAGTCAGAACTGGAGTGTAAAATTAATACTTTTTTCAGAGCAGACCATGAAAAATATTGATTTGAAAATAGTAAATAAAATTTTAAGACAAATAATCTATAGTTTACACACATCATGTTCACTAATATAAATACAAAAAACCTTAATTTCGCAGTATTTTAGTTAATAACTATTTTTATCGGGTTACGAAATTAAGGTTCTCATTCACTTCATTATTTACATTTTTTTATCTCATTTGAAGTAGAAGGTTAGTGTTCCGAAAAAGGTACTGTGTTTAGTTTTATAATCTAGATTTTCGGCTCTATAAAGATCGAGAATGCCAAGATCATATCCTACGGTAAACTTAGTTTTCTGAGAAAATGCGAATCCCAAACCAAAACGAAAACCAAAGTCTAGTCTTTTCGCATATTCATTGTCGAAAACTTTAGATTCAGGAGCCTTATTACGCATATCACCTAACATTTCTTCCGCTACCTGTTGCATTGATGCATCTTCCAAATCTAGGGTATAGTCGGTAGTGGTCTTCCCAGTTAGACCGACACCTACGTAAGGACCTGCTTGAGGAATTAATCCAAAGTTTCCTAAATTGATGCGATAGTTTAAAGTCAGAGGAACAGCAACATAATGAATAGATGTTTTAGTTTCTTCGTCTATTTCAAAATAATCGTTGCTGTGTTCATATCCTATTCCGTCTGTTTTGTAACCTTTTCGCTGGTATGTCACTCCAGCCTCTAAAAAAAGGTTGTCAACAAATGCATAATCGAACACCAATCCTCCTTGAATGTTAGCGATTCCATCAGGATCTTTTAGGTCATACGGGTCATTCATACGCATGGTTGATAAACCAGCTCCTGCGGTTATACCTACATTGAAATCTCCTTTTTTCGCCTCTTGGGCATTCATGCTGACAGTTGCACCTAACGAAATGACAGCTAGAAACAAGTTTTTTATTCTCATGATAATAATTAATTAGATGTTTTTTATTTCCTTCAATCGTCGATATCTGTTAAGATGAACTCTTTATTAAAGGTCAGTTCAATCCCGTTGGATAGTTTTACCTCGTATTCTCGATTGTCTTTGTCTATCTCAGTGATCTTCACATTAGTATAGAGTTCTTTTATTTTTTTTAGAATTTCTGAAGGAATTAGTTCTTCAGGAACAGAACAAAACTTGCATGTTACCTCTTTCCAATCACCGTTTTTGTAAAATTCAACTTTGGCACTACTTGTAAGAATGACTTTGTAACGAACTTCTAAAAATTCTTTTTCGCAAACGGCAAGCGATACTTTGTCATTCGAGAAATATTCTTTTATGAAAGACTGACTCTTGGCAGGTAACTGATCAAAACTTATTGGTTTGTTGTTGTCTGCCCATACATTGAATAAACTCACAAATGCAAAAAGAATGCATAAAAGTGGTCTTAAGAAATTTGATGTTTTCATATTCGTAAAAATTTTAGTTAAACATAAATTTTGATACAAATATCGAACTCAAATGTAAAATGAAATTGAAATATCTTTTTTTTTGCTGAATTTAGTTTTCATTATTACAGAATTTTATTCCTTTCCCATGATAATAGAAATTGATGCCATCCATTATCGTGTTTATATTTCAAATTCATATTGTAAAGTTTGACTATAGAATTAACAAGAGAAAGTCCAAGTCCAGAAGAATTATTATTTCTGCGTTTAGAATAAAATCGATTAAAAATCAAAGATTCGTCTAATGGTTCGTTTCCTTGATTGGAGAAGGAAATGGAGTGATTCGTTGATGATATACGAATTAATGAATATTGGTCACTATGAACAAAAGCATTTTTAATCAGATTGGAAAACAAAACGTTTGCTAATGTTGTATTCATCATGACGGTGCAATTGTCAGATAGATTATGTTCTACTGAGATAGATTTCGACTCGAAAATGTCTGCGTAAGTGTTTGTTAGTTCTTCTATTAGTGATTTTATATTGATTTCTTCAGACTCATAATATTGTTTCCCTTCTATTTTGGAAAGTAATAAGAGGGTTTTATTTAATCGTATGACAGAGGAAAGAGTGCGACGCATGTTGACTAATCCTGTCATTTGCGTTTCGTTGAAATTGTTGGATTCCAACATCCATTCAATCTGGTTGTTAAGGATAGCTAGAGGAGTTTGTAGCTCGTGAGAAGCATTCCCGATAAATTCGTTTTCACGGATTCTGAGTTCTTCAGAACGATTGACAGCATTTTGAGCAGCTGTTTTCAGTTTGTTGAATTCGGTTATGTTTGTTTGAATGTCGATGGTATACAGTTTATTTCCTCCAGGTTTATGATTATCGAGCCAATGAAGAAGTTTGTAGAAGGGGGTAAGGGAAGTGCGAAAAACAAAGATACAGATAATGATAATTAAAATTGCAAGGGTGATGTAAAGTAGTGAAATCCAGTATAGTATAGTATATAATAGATCATCACGTTCAAACGTGGGAGAACTAACACGTAATTCGTAATTGGTTCCATTTTTATCTTGAAAGATAGTCACAAGAGTCCTTGCTGGTTCTGTTTCTTCTTTTTCGGGGATGAATATATCTTCGTTAAAATATCGAAGACGAGAAACAGTATCTGCGTAAGATTGCGAAACAGGCTTGATTATATATGTGTTATTTGTCCCATCTGTGGAAGACGGAAGTCTTTGTCCTGCTAATACTCGTATGATAATTTGTTCTGCGTATAGATCCAGCGCATCATCCGTTTCATCATTTATCTCCTCCATCATTCTAAAATAAAAGAGTGCTCCCCAGATAATCATTAAGGGAATGATGGCTAAGGAAAGGCGGATGGTCACTTGGTTAACTAACTTCATATCGATCTTCTTTTGAAATTAATTTATATCCGAATCCGTAGATGGATTTGATCTCGATAGTGGCTTCTGCATGGGCAAGTTTCTGTTTTAAATTTTTTATTTGAGCATAGACATAGTGAAAATCATCTGACTGATCGGCACTGTCGCCCCATACTTGTTCGGCGAGTAAAGCTTTGTCGATGATGTGATTGGGGCGTTGTATGAAATAAGAAAGTATTTGATACTCTTTCTTTAAGAGAGGAACATTAACATTATTAACAAGAAGGGAATTCTTATCTGTGTCGAG
Organism: uncultured Bacteroidales bacterium; assembly: GCA_902784425.1. Taxonomy (GTDB): domain Bacteria; phylum Bacteroidota; class Bacteroidia; order Bacteroidales; family Paludibacteraceae; genus UBA1181. The sequence continues at coordinate 799 of CACZUS010000051.1, read as the reverse complement.
AAAAACGTTTCCAAGAGTGAACCCATGAATCCCATTGTTTTGTGAGCGACGTGCTACACTTCTGATTCTTGCAGACAATTCAAGCAGGTGAAATGGTTTAGGAAGGTAATCATCTGCACCCAATTCAAGTCCTGTCACTTTGTCTTCAATAGAATCTTTGGCAGAAAGGATAATTACAATTTCTTTTCTTTTGTTGGCCTTTATCTCTTTTAGGAGTTGAAGTCCATTTCCATCTGGTAGCATTATGTCGAGAAGGATACAATCATATGTGTAGACACCAATTTTATATCGAGCCTCTTTCAATGAAAAAACGCTCTCCACAGTATGTTTCTCTTTTGTGAGTGAACGTTTCATTAAATCTTGTAAGGATACCTCGTCTTCTATAATTAGTATTTTCATAATGGGAAAAGACAAATTTAATGGATTGAGATAATAAAATGTCATTAAGGAAAACAAATATAAAAAAGAATTATATATAGTCTATAAAATTCTCAGAACAAATTATGGAAGGTTCTATAAATTCATGTTTCAGTATTCGTAAGAACCAGTTAAGACGAATACAAAACGGTTGCCCGTTATAAATAACACTCCAAAGTTATTCTTTTTGTTTTTCAATCTCACAAAATCACCCATAAATTTGTTAGGAAGGGAAGATAGATATACCTTTGACGAAAAAAGGAATGTGAATCAGAATGACTTCACGAACAGATTTTCTAATGTGGAATTCATCAAGAAATACTCCAGGCATACATACCTATAGGAACACCCTCTATATCACTCCATCCAACTTCGACAACCT
>CACZUS010000050.1 GCA_902784425.1 uncultured Bacteroidales bacterium | reverse complement strand
GCCGAACCATTCGCACGACGGGTCAGGGTGATACCCAAAATCTCGGAGGCAGTCACTGCATCCTCTAAAAAAGTTTCATAAAAATCACCTACACGAAATAGCAGTATAGCATCGGGATGTTTTTTCTTAATCTCGAAATACTGCTTCATCAAAGGAGTCTCAACTACATTGGCCATGTCTTGTTTCTTTTTTCACAAAAAGGATTCAGCAGGAACCCTATAAAAAGTTGGGCGAGGCATACATCTTAACATCCTCTGCCGATATGGTTTTTCCACAAAGTATGATAACACGCTCCACCACATTACGAAGTTCACGAATGTTACCGCTCCATGTGAACTTCTTCAGTTCTTCAATAGCTTGCGCATCAAACGTCTTCAAAGGAATACCTTGTTCTTCGCAAATAATTTGGCTGAAATGTTCCACCAGCAATGGAATATCTTCCAAGCGGTCGCGCAATGGTGGTACATGAATAGGAATCACACTCAAACGGTGATAGAGGTCTTCGCGGAAATTACCGTTTTGAATCTCTTTTTTCAAATCTTTATTGGTGGCAGCAAATACACGAACATCCACTTTAATGCTCTTATCGCTACCGACTCTGGTCAGTTCCTTCTCTTGCAAAACACGAAGCACCTTTGTCTGGGCAGGCAAACTCATATCACCCACCTCATCCAAGAAGATGGTTCCGCCATCTGCTTGTTCGAACTTACCAATACGTTGTTTGATGGCTGAAGTAAATGCACCCTTCTCATGACCGAACAATTCACTCTCGATTAGTTCGGAAGGGATAGCCGCACAGTTGACCTCAACGAAGGCGCCAGATGCTCGGTTACTCAACTCATACAAGGTACGAGCAACCACCTCCTTACCGGTACCATTCTCGCCCGTGATTAAGACACGAGCATCAGTAGGAGCCACACGCTCTATCACATCTCGCAAGTGAACCATAGCAGGAGACTCTCCCACCATCTTCATCTTTTGAGCCACTTTCTTTTTCAATACCTTTGTCTCTTGTACAAGAGTCTTATGTTCCAACGCATTCTTCACACATACCAAAAGGCGATTCAAATCCAACGGTTTCTCTATGAAGTCAAAAGCTCCTTTTTTGATACATTCAACCGCTGTATCAACAGAACCATGGCCAGAGATCATCACGATCGTCTGATCGGGAATCTCTTCTCTGATTTTGGTGAGCACCTCTACGCCATCCATGTTTGGCATCTTAATGTCACAGAAGATGAGGTCATATTTGGTTGACTTCATCATCTCCAATCCCTTCATACCATCCTCTGCTAACTCTATGACATAGCCTTCAAACTCAAGCACATCCTTCAATGCGTTGCGTATGCTTCTTTCATCATCAATAATTAAAATCTTTGCCATTCTCAATCCGTTTACACTTACTTTTCTATTTTGGAGGAAAAGGGATATTTTGTGTTTTTGATCGACTGTAACATCACCTTTACCGACCCCACTTTAATTTTCGTCTCAATATACAGAGGAACATGATTATCATCAGTCGACACATAAATCACCATGTCATCCTCTTTTTTAAACAAGTCACCCGTTATCAGTTTTGGCATAAACTTCAGGGCTTGATATTTTGATTTGTTTTTCAGTTTGATATCTTCCACCCCCTTATAGGTCAGTCCCAAGTCGTAAGTCTCTTTGTCATACAACATTTTAAAAGGGAATGAATCACCCACCTTCACCTTCGTCATGTCTATGCTTCTGAATCGGTAGCAGATCGTCAGCAAATCAAAGACATCCGAAGCAATGCCAAGAGTATCTTTGCTCTTGACACCTTTACGGTTAAAGTCGCAATAGACCTTAGGACCATTTTGATAGTCATAATGATAACGTCGGTCACAAAAGTAGGTATCCTCATGTTTCACCTCCCGATAGTTGCAAGGAAGCAAGCTATCCTTGGTGACGGAGACATGAAAGGTATCACGTATGCGATAGAAACTATCGAAGCTACGAATCGTATATCCAGCCAACTGAAGATAGAAGTGGTCTACCCCATTTTCCTTTACATTCTTCACGGAAAACTCAACATCTCCTGCATGAATCCAAACAAAGCCCAGATTGTAGTAGATGTTGTAGACGGCCACCTCTCCCTCTTTGAAAGCAGGTTCCTTAAAAGTTTGTGCATTCATATCCACGAATGCGAACAAACAGAGGAGTATATATAAGATCCGTTTAAGCATCATTCAGTATCAGTTCGGATGAACCTTTGTGAAGAGTCTGCTCCATCGAATATTGCGAGGGAATCCCTTATCCTCATCCACCGACAACCAGATAAAGATTGGTTTACCTACAATATGATCTTCTGGAACAAATCCCCAGAAACGAGAGTCGGACGAGTTATCCCGATTATCTCCCATCATCCAGTAATAGTTCATTTTAAAAGTGTAGCTGTTGGCTGGTTGGTCATTAATATAGATGACCGAATCCTTCACCTCCAACTTGTTCAATTCATAAGCACGGATAATTCGTTCATACAACGGAAGGTTATCCATATTCAAAGCAACAGTTGCGCCTGCTTTTGGCATCCATATCGGACCATAATTGTAACGGTTCCATCCATCCTCTCTATCCAAAGGGAATGTCTTACCATACAATAGAGGATCCCGTTTAATGGACAATACAGAAGGATCTGCCGATAGCTTTTTGAGATTCTCGCTTGTCAACGGCACCTTGTAGACATAGTTCACCGCACCCAAAGAATCGCCATAACCCATGTTGCGTAAGAGATCCTCGCCCGATATTTCATTATGCATAGGTCCTGGATAGGATTCCTTATTGATCAAACGCACATCCGCCTTACGAATATGGAATCGATCCAACATCTTATCATTAAACATCAAAGAGGAAGTTTCAACATAATAGTTGAACTGCAATCCTTCGATATCTTCTGCCGCCTTACCATCTATATGAACCACTCCGTCAATGATCTGAAGTGTATCGCCAGGAAGAGCCACACAACGTTTCACATAGTTTTCGCGACGATCCACAGGACGTGTGACGATATCACCGAAAATAGCTTTTTTCTTGTTGACAGCCTCACGTCCATAGTTGTACACCAACGAATAATAATCGGCTTGCTGCATTTTAGTAGCCACCGTATCTCCTGCAGGGAAATTGAATACAACAATGTCATTACGTTTTACATCGCCAAATCCCCTCAATCGTTTATAATCCCATTGAGGTTTTTCAATATAGGATTTACAACCCAGTACAGGTACTGTATGCTGCACCAATGGAAATGACAAAGGAGTGATTGGTTCGCGCGGTCCGTAGCTTACTTTGCTAACGAGTAGATAATCACCCACCAACAATGTTTTCTCCAAGGAAGGAGAAGGAATTTTATAATTTTGAAAGAAGTATAGATTGATGACATAAACAGCCACCAATGCAAAAACGATCGCATCCACCCAATCGGCGATAGATCTTAGTGTTGGGTTCTTCGATTCCTTCCATCTGTTCCAATTGACATACTTTGTAACAAAGATATCAAAGGCTAATGGAACCAGCAACCACAACCACCAAGCACCAGACCACACGAAAAAGAAGATGATCAAAAAGAGAACAAGAGCAAACTTCACCCACCTCTTCACCGTCATCATTTGAAGGCGTTCTTGAAAAGTCTTTCCTTTCAAATCCTTATAGCCAATCGATTTTGTTTTTTTATCTTCTGACATAATTACGCGTATTTAAACGATTTTATATGCACTTTAAGAAATCAAGCATATCCGACATACCCAGCAAGCCTTTCTTACCTGCAGTGAATTCCGCAGCCATCACAGCGCCTAAGGCGAAACCGTCACGACTCTTTGCATCGTGCGTGATGGTGATAGAGTCTACCTCCGACTCATATCGAATCGTATGGATACCTGGCACCTCTCCTTCACGAATGGATTTGATGGCAAGATCAGAAGGTTTTCCTTCCACCTCTTTCGTCCATGCCTCTTTGCGATCCAATTGTTTTAGGATCCCCTCTGCCAAGGTAATGGCCGTACCACTAGGTGCGTCCAATTTATGAATGTGATGCACCTCCGTCATCTCCACATTATAGTTGTTGAAGCGATTCATCAACTTGGCTAAATAACTATTGACAGCCATGAAGATGTTAACACCAATACTAAAGTTGGAAGAGACGAACAATGTATGATTACCCGCTTTTAATTCATCCTGCACCTCAGACAATGCCCATCCAGTTGTACCTACCACAACAGGCACATTTGCCTTGAAGCAGTTACGGATATTTTGGACGGCAGTGTCGGGACGTGTAAACTCAATGGCCACATCCGCACTTTTAAATGCAGGAGAATCAAAATCAGAAAGATTCTCTATGTCTATGATGGAAACGATCTCATGTCCCCGACTCCTCGCGATACGTTCAATGATTTTTCCCATTTTTCCGTATCCAATCAACGCTATTTTCATTTTCTATTCATTTGTGGGGCACAAGACCCCGTTTCTTTTCACTAAATCAACCAGTTCTTTTTCTAAGCCTCAACCATTATAGGCTTTCATATGCAGGAGAGAAGGTATCTCCTTCATTGATATCACCACGAGTAGCACCCTTCTTCAACCAACGAGCACGTTGTGCAGATGTACCATGGTTGAACGATTCAGGCACGGCATATCCTTGTGCTTGTTTTTGAAGATAGTCATCACCAATCTTAGAAGCTATATCCAATCCTTCATCAATATCACCCTCTTCCAAGGAGTTGAACATCTTATTGTCTTGGTAAGCCCATACACCAGCGAAGAAGTCTGCCTGCAACTCAATACGAACACTAATCTGATTAGCTTGTTTTTCAGGAAGACGACTCATCTGTTGATGTGCTTGTGACAATATACCTAACTCATTTTGAACATGGTGTCCCACCTCATGAGCAATCACATATGCATAAGCGAAATCACCCGAAGCTCCAAATTGTTTTTTCATGGTGGTGAAGAATTCCAAATCGATGTAAACAGTCTGGTCTGCAGAACAATAGAAAGGTCCTGTAGAAGAGGTAGCAGAACCACAACCAGAATTAACAGCACCATGGAACATCACCAATTTAGGTGCATGATAGGTTCTGTTCATCTTTTTGAACTCAGATGTCCATACATCCTCTGTTCCTGCCAATATTTTCTTTGTAAAAGAGGCCAAGTCTTCCTCTTCAGCTGTCGGAGTGTAACTACCTCCGCTTTCTACCGAAGTCTGAGTGGTTGCAGCTTGGAACCCTGTAGAGAGTGCCTTACCCAAATCACCCGTTGTGATATACGTGATGGCAGCTACCAATAAAATACCACCAATACCTAAACCAGCCTTACCTGTGGTTCCCATTCTTCTGCGGTCATCCACATTAGAACTTTCGCGTCTACCGTTTAATCTCATTTTTTCCTATGTTTTATGTTTATTCCAATCCTTAATAAAAACGCATAATTGCACTAAAATATTGCAATATTCGCATTTTTTATCGTGATAACCAAAAGAACAGAGGGGAATTTACTAACAACAAGTAAAACAAAAAAGACTCTGAAGTGTCGAACCAACCTTTCAGAGCCTTTTTCTCTTTCTTTATAGTGTTCTGCAATAGAACTCAAAAATTATTTGTCTGTTTATGAGGAAACTTCTCATCCGTTAGAAAGTCTTATCGCTTCAGAATTTTGCCGAGTATATGTTCTCCATCGGAGGTAGCCTCAACGAAATAGACACCTGCATTGAACGACTCCATTTTTATTGGCTGTGTCTCGTCATAAATCATTTGTGTGGACAATATCTTACCAACCTGATCATAGATGACCACCTTCGTTGGTCCATCGCAATGACTCAAGAAGATATGTTCTTGAGTTGGATTCGGATAGAAGCGCGGAGTGGATGAGTTAGAATCCTGTTCGTCTATATCGGAACGATCTTCCACATAAAGTGTTGCAGAGAATGCCGAGTCAATCTCAACCGTGAAGGTTGGATCATTCGTATAGTTGACTAAATAGCGTGCCTTCATGTTGCAAGCAAAGGTCATATCTGAGCTTTCCGCATTAAACTGATGCACCTCAGCGGCAATCACATTTTCACCCAAATTCAAATCCGATGGAAGAATCTTTACCTCTTTCGTAACATCATCCTGATAATCAGGTGTGGTGTCAGCATAGGCAATAATGGAATCACTCGGCATATTGTAACGTTTCACCTCTTTTCCATTCACATATAGAACAACGCCATCATCGAAAGTCAGGTTAGCCACCATACGCTCCAATCCCACCGTGTCTTCCAGTGTGAAAACCGTTCGGAAGTAAGCTGTGATATAACGTTTTTTTACGTATGACAATTCTGTATCGTACGTTCTAGTACTATTCTCTTTCTCATCATAGCCAAAACGTCCTTTACCTTTAGATTTTTCTCCCCAAACAGAAGCATCATACTGCAATGCTTTCCAGTTTCCACTTGGAGCAGAATCTGCATAGTGATACCTCCATTCTGTTTCAGACGTCAAAATATCCGTGTAAGATTCTATAGGGAATGGCAATTCCCATTTCACAAAATGAACCTTATTCGGTAATACAGGGGATACTGTCAATGCTTTGCCCTTCTTCACATAGGTGGTTGCTTTACCTCCTTGCAACACGTTGCCATTGACATTATACTTCACATTGTTGGATGCACAGTTGAGTTGTACCATATTCGTATGCGTCTGCAAAATAGTGGCACAATCATATTTACCATTCTCCTCACCCGGCGAAGCAGCTGAATAATCCGCATTGTCTGGACATTGTCTATATACAGTCCATTGACTTAAATCGGAAGGGGTACGTCCGAAACTATTATTCTCTCCAATAGTTCCGAATCCGACCAAATCAACAACAATGGTAGAATCACGCACCTTCTTTGTCAACTTAATCACCTCTCCCTGATCGCTGATCTTAAAGTCTAAGTGTTTGGCACCACTCTTTCCTCTATCATCCGCCCACAAGAGCAGATATCCCTTTGGAGGTATGTTTGTATAGCCATATCCACTAGGGATCTGTACTGTTGTATCATTATCCGACAAGTAGTATCCTGCCACGTCTATATAGTCATCGCTTATATTGTACAATTCCAACCAATCGGAGGTCTCACCCGACTCCTCATCAACAAATATACTGTTCTTAGAGCATATCTCATTGATACGGATTAGTGGTCTGTCATAGCCTTCCTCTTTCAGAACAAGTTTCACTTTATGAGCAACATCCATTTTGACAGTCACTGACGAACCCGACTTAGAAACAGAGTCGACAACCCACTTGTCCACAATATAGCCACTTGGCAATATTGGTCTGAGTGTCACCTCCATTCTAGTCATACATTTCAACTTGTATGAGTTTTTGTTGACAGGAATACTGTTGACATAAAATCCTGCATTTTCGTTCGAACAGGAAAGTTCCAAACTGACAGTTTCTTTATCAACATCAAAATGGGAAGCCAAATGGCCTTTGAAGATGTCGTTTCTATCCTTAGCGAAATTGACCATTGCTTCTCCAGTCGAGCTCAAACTGCCACTCGTAGCCACCGTCTTATTAACGCAATGTTCCTTTTTAACCGTCTCTTTGAACGAATTCCATGTATTCTCAATATTGTCGCCAGACAAGGTGGTTGAGAGCAACATCAACGCTTTGGTCAGATACATCTTACCAAACTCCTTGTTTTTCATCAAACTTTTGAAGAAGATGGTCTTCCACTCATTATCCTTATCAATCTGAAAGGTTTCAGGATTTGAGTTACCCCAATTTCGTTCTTCACCCGTACCCATACACCATTTAATCATATTCAGATTTTTGTTGCAATAATTAGGGCTCCAATCGTCATATAAGCCGAAACCGAAATCTGTGTCGTACAAGATCCAACGGAACTTACCACCCACATGTTTTCTCCACAGTTTCTGATTATTGGCAGGCCAATCGGTATTGACAATAAACTGTTCAAATATCATGTAGTTCAGATACTCCTCCACATCCATATAGTTGCTCAAACGGAGCAAGAAATCTTCTCTATTATAGTTGTTGCTATCCGTCACGAAACGAACCATTTCACGGTAGGCTACATCATCACCAGCACATACTTCCGGAGACTTCTGATTAAACTCGATGATGTCCACCTTATCCTTATCCAACCCATAATTGGCTGCGATGAAATCCTCGTTTGTTCTTTCTCTCAAGCCCATAAATCCCATGTACTTACCATTCAGATAATAGCTAACAGGTTGATAAGCCTGATAATCGATGTTGCCCATCTGTTTCGCGATGGTTTGCATGAAGCCATCCCGACATCTAACTGATTCGTAGGCATTACCTCCGTTTCGTAATTGAAGACTGGAATATTGATTGTTTTCCTTTCCTTTTTCATTGGAAAAGAAATTGTAGCCAAAGTTTTCGTGTCCTGTACGCTTGCTGGTTGTAATCTTCAATGATTTAACATCATACTTACGAGAACATCCACCCATAATGGCGATCATTGCCTCTTGAGAAACCTTCTGATTACGATTCACGAAATATTCAAAATTAGCAGCTCTATGCCAATCTCTGTTGTAATTCGCATTATTAGAGACACATGATTTTTCTCCAGGAATACCCGCATCACCCACTGTATGGATACCGATTTGAGCATCTGTCAAGAATTTTTTATCCGTAACGATTGAGACAACAGGTGCATCCGTACCTTCACACTCATTTCTGTTTTCATAAACGATGAAGGAGCCAGTCACAATATCACTCGGCAACATTCCTTTTTTGAAAGCACGAACACGCAAACAAAGGGTACTTGTAAAAGAGATTCCTACGGAGTCATTATAGAGGTCACTGGTAGAGTTAGGTTCTTTACCATCTATCGTGTAACGAATTTCAGCCCCACTTGTGGCACAAGAGAGCTTCACCTTTCGTTTTACCGGACTTCCCTCTGATGGTTGCTGATCAAACACACCTGGTTGTGTATTTCCAAAGGTAGGAGGAAGACACTGACACTCGTCGAGCGAAGTATCACAATACCCCTTGGTATTAGTATCAGCAGGCGAAGGTTCCATATAGCCATATACATCTTTGTATATACCAAAAGAGATATGAGGTTTCATAGCAGGATAAGGTATGGTAGTCTCATTGCCAGAAGGATCATACAGGAAAAGATATCCACCATCCACATCTAACTTATAAGGAGCATGAGCAGAACCCTCCACTTCATCAAACCACATCAGCTTGAAACTTCCTGCAGACACTTTAAAATCTGTATTGATGGTATAAGACCATTTTTGTATAAGCTTATTCTTCTTAACAATATGATTTTCGATGGTCCAACCATTAAGGTTGACCTCTTTCGAACCATCATTGTAAAATTCAACCCATCCCGTAAAATCTTTCTTATCATTGATCTTAGTAGATATATCACATGGCATTATCTCATTGATTATCACATCTGCGAACGCGTATAGACAACCAACCCACAGCAATAATATGCCCCATAGCTTTTTCATCACCTCACACATTTTAGGGGAAACTATTCCCTTATTATACAATACTAAAAAACCACATTAAAAACACATCCGATCAGCCAATTAAAATTTCAATCATACAAAGCAACTTACGTTTCTTTTTTGTGTTTTTCATGAATGCGATGGCTAAGTTATTTTTTTTTAACCACAAAACAAAAAAAATCTTAAAAAAAATGAGGGTGCATCGTTATGACGCGCCCTCACCACTTATAGTAAACTAGGATTATTTTATCAAACATTTACCTGTCATTTCTGCAGGTTGAGGGATACCCAACAAAGAGACAATAGACGGAGCGACATCTGCCAACTTACCATTCTCCACCTTAGCGTTCTTGTTATCACTAACATAGACGAAAGGTACTGGGTTCAATGAGTGAGCCGTGTTAGGTGTTCCATCTGGATTGATGGCATTGTCACAGTTACCATGGTCTGCAATGATGATGACGTCATAACCATTTGCCTTGCAAGCCTCAACGGTATCTTTCACACAGTTATCGATAGCAACAACAGCCTTTTCGATAGCTGAGTAGATTCCTGTATGACCCACCATATCACCATTAGCGAAGTTAACAACGATCCAATTGTATTTCTTGGTTCCGATAGCTTCCACCAATTTATCTTTTACCTCGTAAGCACTCATCTCTGGCTTCAAATCGTAAGTGGCAACCTTTGGAGAAGGAACCAAGATACGATCCTCATTCTCGTATGGTTCTTCACGACCACCATTGAAGAAGAAGGTTACATGCGCATATTTTTCAGTCTCTGCAATGTGCAATTGTTTCATACCTGCCTTAGAAACAATCTCACCCAACGTATTCATCACATTCTCTTTGTCGAAGAGGATATGTACACCTTTGAATGAAGAGTCGTATGGAGTCATGCAATAGTATTGCAAATCTTTGATTGTCTTCATACCATTCTCTGGCATGTCTTGTTGAGTCAAGACGATTGTCAACTCTTTTGCACGGTCGTTACGATAGTTGAAGAAGATAACCACATCACCCTCTTGGATGGTTCCAACAGGTTTGCCATTTTCTACTCTTGCGATAGGTTTAACGAACTCATCTGTCACGCCGTCTGCGTATGACTCTTCCATTGCCTTCACCATATCAGTAGCAGGTTTACCCTTACCTTCGATCAGCAAATCGTATGCCTCTTTGATACGTTCCCAACGCTTATCACGGTCCATAGCGTAGAAACGACCAATGATGGAAGCAATCTTTCCAGTGTTTTTAGCCAATTGAGCCTCCAATTGCTCAATGAATCCCTTACCGCTCTTAGGGTCGGTATCACGTCCGTCCATAAAACAGTGAACGAATGTCTTATCCAATCCATAAGACTTAGAGATTTCAATTAGTTTGAACAAATGATCCAAAGAAGAGTGAACACCACCATTAGAAACCAATCCCATGAAGTGGATCTGTTTTCCTTTTTCCTTAGCGTATGAGAAGGCGCTCTTTATCTCTGGATTTTCCAAGATGGAATTATCACGACATGCCATGTTGATCTTCACCAAGTCTTGGTATACGACACGACCAGCACCGATATTTAGGTGACCCACCTCTGAGTTACCCATCTGTCCGTCTGGCAAACCTACATATTCGCCAGATGCTTGCAATTGAGAATATGGATAATTCTTCAACAAAGAGTCCCAATAAGGAGTTGGTGTTGAAGAAATCACATCAGACTTTGACTTGTCTCCGAATCCCCATCCATCGAGGATCATCAATAAAACTTTCTTACTCATCTTTATTTTTTATTTTAATTTAATTATTTCTCTCAACTTGTTCATACTCAACCGTTCGTTGAATCGGTTCTTCCGTCAGTTCCTCGTATTCAGTCTCTTCCGCCAAATTTTTGAAATTACGCATACGGATGGCTCCTTTTTCCGACTGTACAACATCATCATTATTGTATGTGTTTCTCGACTCATACGAATCAGAGGTCGTGTTTCCAGGACCCTGTACTCCACGGAAGAGGCGAAAAATCGATGACAACACCCTACCCGCAGTTGACAAGACAATCAACACAACAGCCAGAAATATGAATATCAAAAAACTAAACATTTACATTCTAACATGAAAGTGAAAACAACTGTTTCTTAATAAACGTTCTTTGCAATTGCTTTAATGCTTTTCGAACTAGACATTGAATAGAAGTGAATGCATGGAACACCACCAGCCATCAACTCTTTGGATTGCATCGTGCACCACTCCACACCCACATGACGCGCCTCATCATCAGTCTTGCATTTGCGCAATTCAGCAGCCAAATCCTCTGGCATATCCAAATGGAATGTCTTAGGCAGACTTGTCAGCTGATTCATTTTAGTGATAGGTTTCAATCCTGGCACAATTGGCACGTTGATACCCTCTTGACGACAACGGTCTACAAACTCAAAGAATTTCTTATTATCGAAAAACATTTGTGTCACAATATAATCAGCTCCGTTTTCGATTTTTTTCTTCAACCAATAGATATCCGACGCCACGTTAGGCGCTTCATCATGTTTCTCTGGATAGCCCGCCACTCCATAGGTGAAGAGGTGAGTGGTTTTATGTTTCTTTTGAGAGCCATCCAAGAAGAAACCCTCATTATAACGTTTGATTTGCTCCTGTAGTTCGATGGCATGAGAATAGCCCTCTGCATCTGGCATATAGGCATTCACATGTTTCGCCTTGTCACCACGAAGCAGTAACAAGTCGTAGATACCCAAGAAATCCAAGTCAATCAGTACATATTCCGTCTCCCACTTTGAGAAACCACTGCATAGGATGTGCGGCACCACATCAATATTGTATTTATTTTTGATAGCCGCAGCGACAGCCACCGTACCAGGACGTTGACGTACGCGTTCGCATTGGTAAAGTCCATTTTCCAATGTACGATAGACCAACTGACTGCGGTGAGTTGTTATGTCAATATACTTAGGATCAAATTCACGTAACTCGTCGATCGTGTTGTAGATTTCCTCAATACCATTTCCCTTCAATGGTGGTAAAATCTCAAATGAGAATGCTGTTTTTTTACTGTTTACTATTAAATCTTTTACACTCATATAATTTCTTTGTTTTGCTTCATTCCACAATCTCTTTCGGCTCCTCTTTTTGGCACTCTATCAACATGCCATTTTCACAGTTCATCACTCTGGCGGGGAAGAGTTCCGTCCACTTCATATTATGCGTCGACATGATGACCGTGGTTCCCTCTTGGGATATCTTGTAGAACAATCTCATCAGTTCCTCACCCATTTGCGCATCCAAGTTACCCGTTGGTTCATCTGCCAACAAAATCTTCGGATGATTCAGCAACGCTCTGGCTATCACCACTCGCTGTTGCTCACCTCCCGACAACTCATGCGGCATTCGATAGCCCTTGGTCGAGAGACCCACATACTTGAGCACCTCCTCAATCCGGTTTTGCATATCCTTTTTCGGACATTGCTCCGTTGCCTTCAATACAAACATAAGGTTAGCCTCCACCGAACGATCTGGCAACAACTGAAAATCCTGGAAGACAATTCCCATCTGACGTCTCAAATAAGGAATCTGACGATTCTTTATCTTACATAAGTCATAGTCCAAGACCGTTGCCGAACCCGAATCAATCGGCACCTCACAATAGAGCGATTTCAAGAAGGTACTTTTACCACTACCCACCTTTCCAAGTAGGAATACGAAATCACCCTCATTTACAGAGACCGACACATCCTTCAAGATCATCTGCTCTTGGCGAGTTACACTAACGTTCTTATATTCAATCAAAGACATAGGCGATGCTTTTACTCATTTTTTTCTCCCCAACAGGTGTCTGTACCTGTATGACATACAGGTCCCACAGGATGCACCTTAATCAACAATGTATCTTGATCACAATCCTCTTTTATAGACACTACATTCAGAAAATTACCACTTGTTTCACCTTTCGTCCACAAACGGTTTTTCGTCCGACTATAGAAGGTCACCTTGCCTGTCTCCATCGTCTTCTGAAAGGCCTCCTCATTCATGAAGCCCAACATCAAAACCACCCTTGTATCGGCGTCTTGTATGATGGCAGGAACCAACCCATCCATTTTTTCAAAATTCAACTTCATAACGAATAGATTTAATGTGCGAATGTACAAAAAAATTACGACAAAAAAGAGGCGATTTCCTCCATTTTTATTCTTCCTTCATAGATTGCCTTGCCCGTGATGACTGCTGGCACATTTGCTTCATTCAATTCCTCTATATCCCTCATGGAACTAACGCCTCCACTGGCAATCAGATACAACGAAGGAATCTCTGCCAACATTCTCTTATACAAGTCGATAGATGGACCCTTCAACATTCCATCCTTGCTAATATCTGTACAGATGACTTTGTCTATGCCTCGCTCCACAAAACCTTTCACAAAAGGCAGCAGATCCAACGTGGTACTCTCAATCCATCCTCCTACGGCAATCTTCTCTTCTTTCACATCGGCACCCAAGATGATACGCTCCGCACCAAACTTATCCAACCATGAGAGGAAAGTATCAGGTTCCTTCACGGCAATACTGCCGCCCGTCACCATCTTAGCTCCTGACTCAAAGGCAATGCGAAGATCTTCGTCGCTTTTCAAACCACCGCCGAAGTCAATGGTCAAATCTGTATGCGTCGCTATCGACTCCAACACTTTGTAATTGACAATGTGCTTCGCCTTCGCTCCATCCAAATCAACCAAGTGAAGACGACGGATACCGGCAGACTCAAACTCTTTCGCCACCTCTAAAGGATTCTCGTTATAAACTTTCTTCTGCGCATAATCGCCCTGCGACAAGCGAACACACTTTCCTTCGATAATATCAATTGCAGGAATAATCTCTATCATATATATACTTTTTTAGGGGATCAACTCCCCGATTTTATTTTACAGATAATAACTTTCGACACGCTTCGTCATCGAAAGTGGCATTACTCATTTTTAGTTTCATTTCACCCTTGTTGTAAATCACAATCAGCGGAACATTGTATTCCGTAATCGGCATCAGATCAACAGGGTCCATGAAGGAATGAGACTGAGGCGCCACACCCGTCTCCTCTTCAAATGCTTGCAGTCCTTTTTCGTCGCCCCACACAATCCACTGAATGGCAGGTTGCACTGTGGCATTTTTCAAGCAGACCTCTAATTTGCGCATCGCCATCTTGCAATGCTTACACTTCACACTGAAAAAACAGACCACGGCCACATCCTTCTCCTTCAACTGTAGCAACTCGGGCTTCGCCTGCTCCAACTGAGCATAGGCAGCTACGTTGAACTTCGTCTCACGTGGTGTGCCCCACCCCAATGGTAATTTCACAAGCGCAAAGACCAACGACAAAAGCAAAATCAATGCTAACACAATCCGAGGGTGCGGAATGGAGAATGGAGTACACTTAACCGCAAAGAACAGCAGAAGGAACAGCACACCGTTCTTCAACAAAGAAGCGGCAGGAGAGAGACTAAAAGTCTCCCCCATGCAATGACAATTACCATCCTCTCCGATAAGCAGCAAATAGAGCAGCAAACCGGAAAAGCCAATCAGCATGAAGAAGGATAATAAATCCACCACCCTTTTGTACAGAGTGGAAATCAGAAGACATCCAAGCGATGCCTCCACAAGCAATAAACACCGAGAAAGATAAGACGACACCGTCAGGTTAAAAAAATCCAGGGAGAAAACATACGATTCAAAAGCACCCAATGAGATAAACTTCAGAATCGCGGAGAGGATGAACATTAAACCTAACAAGCACCGACATACGTAAAAAATCCTATTCGATGTTTCTCTTGTCATTTCAATTCGTACGTTTTACTTTGCCACACAGGTGACATTCTCTTCCTCTTCGTTCAATTCTGAACATGAGCCTTCATAATCATAGTGTGGAATGGATGTATCAGAACCATCCACCTTGCACTCACAATCATTTACGGACATACATCCAGAAAGAGAAACGATCGTCAGACAAACGAAAAATAATTTCTTTATCATATCTGTTATTTTAATAATGGCTTTATCTCTCACGTTATCCCGATCTTCCAACCAGCATTCAGCCATTCTTATTGTCTATAAAAAACATGCAAATATACACATAAATTTTACATTCCACAAAATCTTCATTTTATGCCTTCTCTCACTCGTTATAAGAGGGCAATCTGCAATGGGAATGTTGTTGTGAAAAGGGGAATAGGCAGAAAGTTTTTCGTGGAGACAAAAAAAAGAGGTTAACAGAATTTACTCCATTAACCTCTATGAGAAAAGATATTTTACAATAATACACTAGCCAATTCAGACAATTTGCTACGCTCACCCTTGACAAGGTTCACATGAGCAAACAAATCCTGTCCTTTCATTTTATCGATCATATAGACCAAACCATTGGATTGCATATCCAAATATGGTGTGTCGATCTGCTGCACATCACCCGTAAAGACGATCTTACAACCCTCACCTGCACGTGTGATGATGGTCTTCACCTCATGCGGTGTTAAGTTTTGAGCCTCATCAACGATTAGGTAAGTATTGCTCAAGCTTCGACCACGAATAAAGGCCAATGCCTCGATCACCAACTTCTCGCTCTTCTGCATATCATCCAACAGACGGAGTTCCTTGCTGCTTGCACCGAACTGATGTTTGATGACATTCAAGTTGTCGAACAACGGTTGCATATAAGGAGCCACCTTTTGTTTCTCATCGCCTGGCAAGAATCCAAGATCCTTGTTAGACATAGCAACAATCGGACGAGCCAATAAGATTTGCTTGTAAGTCTCATTTTGTTGCAAAGCAGCAGCCAAAGCCAACAAGGTCTTACCTGTTCCCGCACGACCCGTAATAGCCACCAATTTAATATCTTCATTTAGAAGCACATCCAAAGCGAATGTTTGTTCTGCATTTCTACCCTCAATACCAAAGGCTTTTTCTTTCTTCACCTTTTTCACTGTCTGAGTAGAAGCATCATATTTAGCCATCACCGTAGAACGACAGCTCTTCAAGATAAAGCACTCATTAGGAGCCAAAGAGGCTGGCAGTTTGCAATCGCTGATGGAAACGCCACCCGCTTCCGCATAAATGCGATCTACCAAATCTGGATCAACATCATCATAGGTCTCCTGAGCCTTGTCGAAGAGATCCACATTAGTCACCTTGTCGTTGATGTAGTCTTCCACATCCAATCCGATGGATTTAGCCTTCATACGGAGGTTGACATCCTTGGTCACCAAAATAGTACGAGTCTTCTTGTCTTTCTGTTGCATCTCCAATGCCACCGCCATGATTCGATGATCCGGAGTTTTCTCGGAGAACGACTTTGACAAGATTTCAGGGTATGCTGGATTGGTAACGATAAACAATTTACCTAAGCCCATACCCAAAGAGCATCCATTCTTAAAGAAATCAGCATCAACGCTCAAATTGTCCAACTCACGTACGAATTCTCGAGCATTGAAATTTATCTGTTCATTTCCTTTTTTGAATTTATCTAATTCTTCCAACACAACGATTGGAATATAAATATCATTTTCCTGAAAATTGTAAATACACTTATAATCGTGAAGGATCACATTCGTATCCAAAACGAAATTCTTCTTTGCGCCCATAATCAATCTTTTTTTAGTGTTAAAGGAATCACTACCAATTCCCCATTTATAAATTATCAAAAACACGAATGGAAAATTCTTGAAATCTATTGCGAACTTTTAATGCTTCATCCTTATTTTACTGATTTTCTATTAATTGATGTCTTTCATGGTTCACGTTCAACCTTTGTTCAAATCAGCAATCCGTCTGAGGAAACCATCAAAATCCCTGCAAAGCAATTTTTCAGAAATCCCATTAATCATTAAATTTAAGGCGAAAGCAAATATCTTTCTTTGTCAAGACAAATTAATTCTTTACTTTCGTTGTTGTAAAAATAGTTTTTTGAATTGAAATATAAAAATTAAACGAATAATTTTTTTTAGGAAAAATGATGAATTACGAAGAGACGCTGGAATACATATACAATCGTATGCCATTATTCCAGATGGTGGGAAAATCAGGGTATAAAGAAGGATTAGATAGTATGATTGCCCTTAGCGAACGATTGGGGTCACCCCACCGCTCGTTCAAAAGCATCCATGTAGGCGGAACCAACGGAAAAGGCTCTTGTTCTCACACTTTAGCTTCACTGCTTCAGCAGCATGGCTTTAAAGTAGGACTTTTCACCTCTCCTCACTTGAAAGATTTTCGTGAGCGCATCCGCGTCAACGGGGAGATGGTTCCACAATCATTTGTCATCAACTTCATCGAAAAACACAAATCTTTTTTCGAAGAGTGTTATCCCTCTTTCTTTGAAGTTAGTTTTGGCATGGCCATGGATTATTTCCGTCAGGAGAAAGTTGATTATGCTGTTATTGAAGTAGGATTAGGTGGTCGGTTAGACAGCACCAACATCATCAGTCCGATTCTAAGTGTCATCACCAATATCAGTCTCGACCATCAAAACATACTTGGTAACACAGAGCAAGACATAGCCAGAGAGAAAGCAGGCATCATCAAGCAAGCAACCCCTGTCGTCATTGGTGAATCGCAGGGCGAAATCAGACAAATCTTTCTTGAGAAGGCAGAAGCCATGAATGCACCTATCTTTTTTGCAGATGAGACGTCAGTTCAAAAGTTAGGAGAAGAAATCGTAGACGATGTACCTTATCAGTTATTTAAAATTGGAGAGAAAAAGGTTCAGACTCCTCTGATGGGAGATTATCAGGTGAAGAACATGACCACCTGTCGGATAGCATTCGACCTTATACGCATCATAGAGCGATTAGACATGACAGAGGAGGAAATCCAGAACGGATTTAAGAATGTGATTCAAAACACACATTTGTTAGGTCGATGGCAGATTTTAAGCAGAAAGCCATACACCGTATGCGACACAGGTCATAATGTGGGAGGCATCACCTACGTGGCCAAGCAACTACGTAACACACCACACGAGAAACTACATATCGTATTTGGTATGGTGGGTGACAAAGATGTTTCGCATGTTTTAGAGCTATTACCGAAAGAGGCGACCTACTATTTCACTCGCGCCTCCATCAAAAGAGCAATGGAGCAAGACAAACTACAAGCATTGGCTGCCGAAAAAGGACTTATTGGCGAGAGCTATCCAACAGTCAAGGAGGCATTAAGTGCCGCACAGAAGAGTGCTGGCGAGAATGATCTCATCTATATTGGCGGAAGCACATACGTGGTAGCAGAAATCCTATAAAAAAGGATTTCCGCTCCATCATTTAGTATCTAAAGGTGAATTCTATTAATTCACCTTTAATTTTTGTTTTTCAATTCTGGATAGACGATTCTCGTGTGATACAAGGATTTTAGTTTATCTTTCAGTACTCCTTTTATCAACTGTATTTGTTTCATTGTGATAGGAGAATCGTTGTAAAGACCTTCATTCAACTGATTGTTAATGATTTTCTCCACAAGATCGTTGATATTTTTATCGGTATACGAGTTCAAACTTCGAGAGGCCGCTTCCACCGCATCACACATCATCAAGATAGTCTGCTCCTTTGTAAACGGATTAGGTCCCGGATAAGTAAACATTGCCTCATCGACCTCCTTATCTGGATATTTGTTTTTGAACGTATTGTAAAAATAGGTGGTTTTGCCACGTCCGTGATGAGTCATGATGAAATCTTGTATTTTCGGAGGCAAACCATACTTTTTAGCAATTTCAATACCATCCGTCACATGATGGATGATGATTTGAGCACTTTTCTCCTCATCATTCAATTCCACATGAGGGTTTACTCCGTTTTGATTTTCCGTGAAGAATGTTGGGTTATTCATCTTACCGATATCATGATAGAGAGCACCTGTACGTACCAACATAGGATTGGCGCCAATTGTTTTTGCTGCTGCCTCCGCCAAATTGGAAACTTGCATACAATGGTTGAAGGTAGCCTGAGCCACTTCAGAGAATCGGCGGAAGAGTTCATTGTTTGTATTCGCCAACTCCACCAAGGTGGCATCCGACGTATAGCCAAAAAGTTTCTCGATAATATAGATCAGCGGATATGCAAAAAGCAACAAAATACCATTGATGAAAAAATACTGAATAGGTTCCAAACTCATTTGTTCCATACTCCTCACGTGAATCAGGGAGAATCCGTAAAACAATACGATATAGGCAAGGAAAATGATGGCGCCAGCGCGAAACAGATGAGAACGTTGATAAACGGTCTTCAAGGTACAAATAGAGACCATACCTATGAGCACCTGCAGGAAGAGGAATTCGAACTCATGAGGCACCACGAAGGAGCACAATAAGACCGTCGTGAGATGGGTGAACAATGCCGTTCGAGTATCAAAGAACGAAGCAACCACGATAGGTATCAATGCGTATGGTATCACATAGGGACTCACCTCATGTCGAACCGCACAGGAAGTAAGGATACAGAAAATCGTCACCAGTGACAACATGAACGCGCTATCACGTTTTTTTACCAAGAATTTCTTTCTGAACAAGAAGAAATAGAGGAAGAAAACGAAAAGTGCGCAAACAATCACAATGGCCTGACCACACGCCACCTGATGAGTGTTTTTCAATTGATTATTTGCCTCGATCTCTTGCTTGTATGAATTCAGAATATCAAATTTCTCATCCGTGATGATATCGCCCCTGTCGATGATTTTTTCACCACTTTGAATTTGACCTTTGGTGAGAGAGATGGTGTGCAACAACTCTTTCCTCATAGATTCAGTGATATCCGCATCATATTTGACATTCTCTGTAATATAGTTGCTGATATTGTAATCTCTCAACGTATTTCGATTAATGGAAGCAGGTGCTTCGTTTATGACCTTTTCATAAGCCGTCTTCGTTGTCAACAAATTCGAGATGGGAGTCTCTTTTGAAACTTTTTCGTTTACCAATCGAATGGTAGTGGTTCCCGCTTCTATATACTCGTCCATATCGGCTGCCGAGATAATTCCTTTTTTATAGATGCTGTTTAATTGCGACTCTATGTATTTATAATATGGAGCCGTAGCGTCATCTGTCTGTCCGAATTTTTCTTTGAGTAGTTTTTTGCTTTTCTGCAAGGCTGTCGCATCATAATTATAAACAGGAGCGAACTTCTCCAATAGTTCTTTCTCCTCTCGTTCTATGTCATCCTTAGACTTACGGATTTCGAATGCAAATGGGGAGGTAATCTCCTCATACTTCCATGGACTTCCCTTTTCGTAGGTGTACTGAAATTTATTAATGTTAGGGAAAAACTCAAATATGACAAAGCCGGCCAAGATAAATATGGCACCGACCATCAAATACTTCAATAAATCTTTTTTATCAAAAGATGTGGAAGATATATTAAACATGCCTTGTTTCATAATCATTCAAAAAAGTTTATCAACCCACAATTCGCACTATTTTTTAGCGGTGAATTTATAAAGTTCGCCATTACTTATTACTCATACGAGAAATAAGCATATGACAAAGATAAATAGAAATTTGAAAATGGAATAATCCTCATGCAAAAAACGCACAAATGTTGGGCAATAGTAGCCAACACATTCATTTTGATTCAAAAAAAAGGATTGATTTGAGTTGTTCTATGATTTTAGGAGTGGTCCCACTAGGATTCGAACCTAGGACCCCCTGCTTGTAAGGCAGGTGCTCTGAACCAGCTGAGCTATAAGACCGAAATATGTTTGTT
>CACZUS010000049.1:21308-23901 GCA_902784425.1 uncultured Bacteroidales bacterium | reverse complement strand
TGGCACATTTCCATAATCAAAATATGTTTCGTTAAGAAGATTATTCACCTCTCCGAACACCTCCACCTTCCGTATTTTATATGAAGCCTTGAAATCCATGATGCCATAAGGGTCATAACTGATAAGCTGACCCGTATTCACCCGGTTCTCGTACAGAACATATCCGCCATTTCGACACACATACCGATAGCTCAACTGCATCTGCAAGTTGCGTATCGGTTCCACAAAGAACTGAGCAACCAACTTATGTTTCAAATACTCCATGGAATAATTCGATTTGAATACCTCCGTATCATCCTCCCTTTCTTGATGTATATAATGATAGCCCACAGATATCTGCATAGGAATACACTTGAACAACTCGTTGAGGATTAAAACATTATTCAACTCTACCCCCATATTATTCAACTGAAAATTAGCTGAATGGAATATATCATCTGAATGATACATCACCCAATCAATCATATCCTTTCCATGCGTATAGTAACCTGCCACCTCCGAGCAAAGGCCCTTCCCTCTGTATCGCACCGAAAGACTTGCTGTGGAGGAAAACTCTGATTTGAGATGGGTATTACCCTCGATGGTGGGACTTTTGTAGAACAGATCGGTGAATGTGGGTGTTCTCCTTGCATTGTTCCACGATGCGAAAAGAGTCCAGTTCCGATGCAGATTCACCTTCGCATTTACAAAGGGAAGGAATCGAATGCGGTCTTCGTCATCGAAGTTGCGATAGGTACGTACACCGAAATTCAAATTCCAAATCTTAAAAGGTATATTATGTTTTAGATAGATATTTAAAATATCTCTTCTTTTACTCTTTTTATAATATGTATCATCCACATGGAATACGGGTATGGAATCATCTTCCATCGGGACGCCCAAATTTGTGGAGATAATAGACTCGTGTCGATAATTCACCCCGACACTTGATTTTCCACCCTTCCATCGGCGACTCCATTCAGGAGAGAACATAAAGACATCACATCGATGAAAATTCTCTCCGTATGAACTATCACGAATCAGTTGAAAGTGATCATAGTTTCTCATCCATGCAATAGAAGAGGTGAATTTCACAGGTGTTTTCGTCTCCATCCGCAAGGAGGTGAGCACCCTGTTTGTCCTCTCCCACTGATTATCAAACGCAGGCGAATAGAACGTGTTGGCTCCGAAAGACTGTCGGTTGTATCCACACTGCCATTCCATTAGCAACCTTTCCTTGTCTGATTGACCCATATAGAAGAGTTTTGCCTGACGGAAGTCGCTATTATGAACAGCCCCGTCGCACCTATCAGCAAAGAGATTTGCAAGATGGGTGGCATGTTTTCCTTTCAAGTTGAGTAGCAAGTTCCCCTCTGCCAAACCATACATGCCGGCAAGAGCCTGAACATCAAGGCGATTGAAGGTGTCCGGTTGAATCGTAACATTTAGGGTGCCAGCAGTACCCGTACCACCTTCGTTGAGTTCAACTTGTTTAATTACATCTGTAGAAATTGGGAAATCAGCAGATAGATGTCCCGTTTGAGGGGAGGTGATATCAATACCGTTAAGGAGTAGTGTTGTTTGATCGACGGAGGCACCACGAATAGAGATATCGGTTTGCACTCCGTATCCACCTCGTTGTCTGACATCGATGGTGGACATCTGTTTGAAAAGGTCGTTGACGGAATGGGCGGCGGCAGCCTTAACATCTTGTTGAACGACAACAAAAGAGTGTTGACCATCCTGACTGATGATACTGGTAGTCCGTTCCGCCGTGATTTCAACGTCGTCCAAGAGTGTCTCCTGCAAAGAGAAATCCGTACCCACTGTGTCGCGCTGGGTTTTTGCTTTCGCATCTGCATTGGCAACCATGGCGACCGTCAGTACGCCAATATTGATCACCCTATGCATGGAGCAAAATGCAGAGTAAGACGCACGACTGAATCTCCTCCACCTGATTGCTTTATTTCCTTCCATAATTAAAAGGGATTAATGTTAATAAATAGGTTGACTTGCCTTATAGAAAGGCCATGCAAAATTAACACAAATCCAGCAATCTTCAAAGGTTCACTCCCCTATCCATTCGAGAATCTGCTCGGCATGAGTTTTGGTTTTAATCTCTTTAGCCTGAAACACCTTTTCTATAATCCCCTCCTCATTGATGATAAATGTGGTGCGAAGAGTACCCATATATTTACGTCCATACAAAGACTTCTCCGCCCAAACGCCAAACTGTTCCACCAAAGAATTGTTGGTATCCGCAATCAGAGGGAAGTTCAACTGGTTCTTTTCGATAAACTTAAGGTGAGACTTTTCATCTTGCACACTGACCCCTACTACTGCATATCCCCTCTTTCTAAGTTCCTGATAGCCATCACGTAAAGAACAAGCCTCAGCCGTACACCCGCTGGTGGAATCTTTCGGATAAAAATACAAAATCAGTTTACTACCTTTAAAATCTGACAAGCGGATCTCTTGTCCGTTTTCATCGCGCCCTAATAGATTAGGCGCCTTATCTCCAATCTGTAACATAATATTAATTGTTATCAACCATTACAAAGATAAGGAGAGTTCTGTAAATTCACCATAAAAATTCTGCTAAATTAACATCAGC
>CACZUS010000049.1:0-21244 GCA_902784425.1 uncultured Bacteroidales bacterium | reverse complement strand
CTTCACTAACTTTTTATTAACAAAATATCTTTGGCTTTGTTAAAAATTTTTTCGGTTGGCAAATTGTAAGACAAAACGCGACTATTTGAATTTAAAATATCAAAAAGAAAGTCAATCGAAAGATTTTTATACAAAAAGAAAGCAAAAACGATAAAACAGAGAAATTTAAAAGGATTTGCGATTCTTTTTGTAAACTAAAAAAAGCGAGAATAATGTTTTTTGTAATAGAATTTATATTAATTTTGCGGTGCTTTTCATTTTGAAAAGGTGGTACGAAACAAGTTAAAAATATAAATCATATAAAAAATTTTTAAGAATATGAAGATGCATAATTTCAATGCTGGTCCTTCTATCCTTCCAAGAGAAGTGATTGAAGATACTGCAAAAGCCGTTTTGGATTTTGAAGGTCACGGACTTTCAATTTTAGAGATCAGTCACCGTGCTAAATACTTCCAACCAGTAGTTGACGAAGCAGAGGCATTGTTCAAGGAGTTACTTGGCATTCCTGATGGCTATAAAGTTCTTTTCTTAGGTGGAGGAGCTAGTTTGGAATTCTGCATGGTTCCATATAATTTCTTACACAAGAAAGCAGGATATGTCAACACAGGTGTGTGGGCAAAGAAGGCAATGAAGGAAGCAAAGCGTTTCGGTGAGGTTGTTGAGGTTGCATCTAGTGCAGATACTACATACAACTATTTGCCAAAAGGTTATACAGTACCAACAGACCTTGATTATTTGCACATCACTACCAACAATACTATTTACGGTACAGAGTTGCATGCTGATCCAAACGTACCTGTACGTTTGATCGCTGATATGTCTTCAGACATCTTCTCTCGTCCAATAGACGTTGCTAAATACGATTGTATCTATGGTGGTGCACAAAAGAACTTAGCACCCGCAGGTGTTACTTTTGTTATCGTTAAAGAGAGTGCACTTACAAAGGAAGAGGGTTCCATCCCAACCATGTTGGACTACCGCACACACGTAGCAAACGGTTCTATGTTCAACACACCTCCAGTATTGCCAGTTTACACTGCATTGTTGAACCTTCGTTGGATCAAGAAGCAAGGTGGTGTAAAAGAGATGCAACGTCGTGCAGAAGAGCGTGCTAACTTGCTTTATAGCAAGATTGACAACAGCAAGATCTTCAAACCAACTATCGCAGACAAGAACGACCGTTCTTATATGAATATCTGTTTCGTCTTGAAGGATGAGCTTCTTGACAGAAAAGAGGAGATCGAGAAAGACTTCATGGCATTCGCTACAGAGAGAGGAATGGTAGGTATCAAGGGACACCGTTCAGTAGGTGGTTTCCGTGCATCTTGCTACAATGCATTGCCACTTGAAAGCGTTAAGGCTTTGGTAGATTGCATTGATGAGTACGAAGCAAAATTTAAATAATTAGATTATAAATTCAGTTGGTAGAGACGTAGCGTGCTGCGTCTCTATCATCATTAAAAACAAGATAGTTATGAAAGTATTAGTTGCTACAGAAAAGCCATTTGCTAAGGTAGCCATCGACGGCATAAAGAAAGAATTGGATGCTGCAGGCTTTGACATGGTCCTTTTGGAAAAATATACAGAGAAGAAACAACTACTCGACGCTGCTGCTGATGCTGAGGCCATCATCATTCGTAGTGATGTGATTGATGCAGAGGTGTTTGACGCTGCAAAGAAACTAAAGATCGTTGTACGCGCTGGTGCTGGTTACGATAACGTAGACTTAGCTGCTGCTACTGCTCACAACGTATGTGTCATGAACACTCCAGGACAAAATGCTAACGCTGTTGCTGAGTTGGTATTTGGTTTGTTAGTTTTCGCTGTTCGTAACTTCTACAATGGCAAATCTGGTTCCGAGTTGATGGGTAAGAAACTTGGTTTGTTAGCTTATGGTAACGTAGGTCGCAACGTAGCTCGTATCGCTAAAGGTTTCGGTATGGATGTATATGCTTACGATGCATTCTGCCCAGCTTCTGCTATCGAGTCAACTGGCGTTAAGGCTGTTGCTAATCAAAACGAATTGTTCAAAACTTGTGACATCGTTTCTCTTCATATTCCTGCTACTCCTGAGACTAAGAACAGTATCAACTACGATATGGTAGGTCAGATGAAGAAAGGCGCTATCTTGGTTAACACCGCTCGTAAAGAGGTAATCGACGAGGCTGGCTTGATCAAATTGATGGCTGAACGCGAGGATTTGAAATATGTGACTGACATCATGCCAGCTGCTAACGACGAGTTCGCTAAATTCGAAGGCCGTTATTTCTCTACTCCTAAGAAGATGGGTGCTCAAACAACTGAGGCTAACACCAACGCTGGTATCGCTGCTGCTAAGCAAATCGTTGACTTCATCAAGAACGGTAACGAGAAATTCAGAGTTAACAAATAATCTGATTTTATCACATAACACAAAAAAGCGATGGTCATTCGATCATCGCTTTTTTATTATAGATGGGTTCTGTAAATTCTTTATCCTTTCAGTGCCTCATTCGCCATCGTCACTGCCTGACGAATGCGATCTGCCATGCCTATACCGTTACGGATATTTCCTCCTAAAACCAATCCTGGATATTGCGATTCTATCTGCTCTATCGCCTCAAATCGTGCACCCGAACTCTTTTCATACTGTGGAATCGCATGTTCGTGACGGAAGACGTGGAACACATCTGGATGTGTACCCGGACGCAACTTCAACATATCCACCAAAACATGCTCTATAATCTCCCTCACCTCTTCATCACTCTTCTTCAACATCTCTGGATGTCGTATGCCTCCCATAAAGAATGACATCAACACACCTCCCTCTGGCGAACGTCCTGCGAAACATGATGATGGGAACAACACTCCCAAAATCTGCTTGTTCTCACATTGTGGAACCAACGCTCCGAATGCTCGGAAATCTCCCTCTTGTGCATCCTTCAATCCTACACTGACCTGCATCACTGGTGCATATTCCAAATTACTGATCCGACTCATCAACGACTCATCCACAAATGGCAACATCTTAGGTAATGCATAGGCTCCTACCGTCGTAATGACCTTCTTCGCAATGACCGCCACAGTTTCCCCATCCTTACCAATATATTGAACCTGCCACCTTCCATCCTCCAATGGCTGAATCGTAATATTTTGCGCTTCCAACGTGATTCTCTCCATTCCAATGGCTGAGGTCAAAGCCTCAACAAGACGACTCAATCCTCCTTGTGCAGAAAAGACCTGCTTCGTTGCTTTTCGATCACGATCACTCTTAGGTTGTTTTGCCTTGGCTATAGATCCTTTGATAAACGATCCA
Source organism: uncultured Bacteroidales bacterium (assembly GCA_902784425.1). Taxonomy (GTDB): domain Bacteria; phylum Bacteroidota; class Bacteroidia; order Bacteroidales; family Paludibacteraceae; genus UBA1181. The sequence goes on along the minus strand of CACZUS010000049.1, from coordinate 17,949 downwards.
TACTCATTCTCCAAACGATAGAGCTTAGGTAATGCATACCGTGTTACCAACCGCATAGGATCGCCTGCATACACACCCGATATGAATGGATTAATCGCATAATCCACATAGGATTTACCTAATCGGCGACAAGCCAACTCTCCTACCGTCTCATCTGGATTTGTTCCCTTGGCACGGAATGGTTCGCCTAAAATGCGAAACTTATCATACCATGTGAAAAGCGGAGTCTTCAAAGCCGTGCTCAATGAAGAAGGCAACGCCCAAAACTGCGTACCTTTCCATATCAAACGTCGTTTAGCCGACTCGTCTGCCACCTGCAAGGAACAGCTATCACCAAGACTCTCAAACAACTCCTTTACCTCTGGCCATGAGATGGATCCTGTGTTTGGCCCACTCTCAAAGATAAAACCATTCTCCTCATAGGTGTGTATCTGTCCGCCTACACGGTTTTGTACCTCCAACACCTGCACGTCAGCACCCGCCTTCGTTAGTGTATAGGCAGTAGTGAGTCCAGTTAGTCCGGCACCCACTACAACAAACTCTTTCTCTATCTCGTTATTCATAACTATACGTTATTCAATACTTTCTGAAATCGATTTCAAGACATATTCCAAAATCTCCGGTGTATGACACTTGGAGATGAAGTTTCCTTCAAACTGCGAAGGACTGACATAAATACCACGTTGCAACATATTGTTGAAATAACGTGCGAATCGTTGTTGGTCGCTTGCCTTCGTATCCTTGAAGTTTTGTGGATTACGTTGATTGAAGAACAACGTAAACATCGAACCACAATGATTCAACTTAATATCCTTTCCCTCTATGATACGCTCCAACTTAGCACAGAAATCATCACTTTTGCGTTCCAATTCCTCATAGAATCCATCCTTCTTCAACTCTGTCAACGTAGCAATACCTGCAGCCATAGCCACTGGATTTCCACTGAGTGTACCTGCTTGATAGACAGGTCCTTCTGGTGCCAACATATCCATGATCTCCTTTCTACCACCAAAAGCAGCGGCAGGGAATCCTCCTCCCACGATTTTACCAACCGTGGTCATATCTGGCTGAATTCCAAAACGTTGTTGTGCTCCACCCCAACTCAAACGGAATCCCGTGATCACTTCATCAAAAATGAGGATGGCCCCATGCTCCTTCGTCACTCGTCTAGTAGCCTCGATAAACTCTCTCGTTGGAGGTACAACACCCATATTGCAAGCAACTGGTTCGATGATCAATGCTGCCACACGATCGCCATTCTCTTTGAAATATTTTTCCAATGCCTCCGTATCATTATAGGGCAAGACAACCGTGTATTGCACAAACCCTTGTGGTACACCTGCAGAAGAGGCATTACTCAAATTAGCCACACTCGACCCTGCTGCCACCAAAAGATGATCTGCATGTCCATGATAACATCCTTCAAACTTCACCAAAATATCGCGACCCGTATAACCTCGTGCTACACGAATAGCCGACATTGTAGCTTCCGTTCCAGAATTGACGAAACGGAGCTTCTCCATAGAGGGAACCGCCTCCCGAATCTTATTCGCCAAGATCGTCTCAGCCTCCGTTGCGATACCATAGCTACTGCCACGCATGACAGCCTCAACAGCCGCCCGACTCACCGTCTCCTGATTGTGTCCTAAGATAAAGACACCCCACGACATACAGAAGTCTATAAATCGATTGCCATCGATATCATACAAGTAGGTATCCTTTGCCTCACGAACAAACAGAGGGGTCGTACCTACAGACTTTAATGCACGAACCGGACTGTCTACACCTCCCGGTATCACATCACAGGCATTCTTATAAGCCTGCGCAGATTTGATTCTCTCGTTCATACGCTTTTATTTTTTAATTGGAATCGATCATTCCATTTTTGCATATATTCTTTTGCATAATAAGAGATGATGTATCGTGCTCCCGCTCTTTTCATTGCAATCAAGCTTTCGAACACCACTCTCGGTTCATCCAACCAACCATTCATAGAAGCAGCCTTCAACATGGAATATTCACCACTCACCTGATAGGTTACCATTGGAATCTCCTTATATTTCTCCACCGCACGGGCTACAATATCAAGGTAGGCCATACCTGGCTTCACCATAGTCATGTCAGCTCCCTCTTCAATGTCTGCCTCAATCTCAGCCAACCCTTGGTTGCGTGTACGGAAATCCATCTGATAGGTTTTTCTATCGCCAAATGAAGGGGCTGAATCTGCTGCATCACGGAACGGTCCGTAGAAAGCTGATGCATATTTAGCAGAATAAGCCATGATCTTACATCCTTTTCGCAAACCTGTCTCTTTCAGTTTGGCATCAAGCGCCTCTATCTGTCCATCCATCATGGCTGAAGGTGCCACCCAGTCTGCACCTGCCTTAGCATAAACATAGGCTTCCTGTGCCAACAACGGAAGTGTGGCATCATTGTCCACATCATTATTCTTCAGCAAACCACAATGTCCGTGACTCGTATATTCACAAAGACAAACATCCGCCATCACAATCATATCTGGAACCGCTGCCTTGATGGCACGAATGGCCTGACAGACAATACCATTCTCGTCATATCCCGCAGAGCCACGTTCATCCTTTTGCTCATTCGGAATCACACCAAAAAGAAGTACCTTGTTGATGCCCAACGAACGAACCTCCTTCACATCCTCTACCAAGGTGTCAAGAGAGAATTGATAAATACCTGGCATCGATTTAATCTCATTCTTCACTCCCTTGCCTTCAACAGCAAAATAGGGATAGATGAAATCATCCGCATTAACCTCTACATCGGCAAATCGATCTCTTGTTGCCTGATCTTTGCGATAGTCTCTAAATCTCTTCATTTCAGTTTTTCATTTAAATAATTTTGTGTCACTACTCCTCGGGTGCGATATTCCACATGAGAGGGTAAACTTCCATACAACAGAATAAAATTATCTATCGTACTGGGAGACGTGAAAAAAATTGTATCTATCTCGTCCAAATTCACCTTTTGAGGTGATTGGGGCATTACATTTCGATAGGCAGTTACTATCTTCACCGTGAAGCCCATCGCCCGCAATCCATCAGGGATAAGTGGCAGGGCTATTTCAGAGCGAGGAAAAACAATCGAATGACTTCGATCCACTGAGCGAAAGAAATCAATCACCCCGTATGAATCATCCTTCTCCGTCTGTTCAATGTTCGTTGCACCCAACTCGCGCAATCGCTTCGTCGTCGTCTCTCCTATCGATACAATGCGATGGTTCGACCAACCCACACCCATCTTTTCCATCGTCTTATGCCAATATTTAACGGCAAAGCGACTGGTGAAAAGCAGAATATCATCTGGTTGCAACTGACGTAGTGCCTCTATCAACGGTGCATCATCCTCCACCTCCACAATCTCGATGAGCGGGGTGTGGATAAACTCCTTATCGGGAGAGGTCAGACCTGTATAGAGCACTCTTTTCATCCTCACAAAATACTACCCTTGGCAAATAATTGCTTCAAATCAGAACGTCCTTTTCGAGCAGTTATCGCCAATCTGCCTTGCATAGGATGAACAGGGAAAGGAAGTATCTCCGTAATCTCCGACTCCATACCCAACCGTTTCAAAGCACATGTGGCAACAATGGCACAGTCAATAAGTCCGTCTCTCACCTGCTTGACACGATCTTCGATGCAACCACGAATGCCTACAATCTTCAAATCTGGTCTCAACTGCAGAATACCTTCTTTGCGTAGCGGACTACTTGTACCGACCGTACTACCAGCAGGCAAATCGACCAGACGGATATGATCTCGACTGACCAGCGCATCCGTTTTATCAAATGCCTCATATAGGGCGACAACCTCCAACTCAGGATGCAACTGAACCGGCAAATCCTTGGCTGAATGAACAGCTATATCAGCCTTTCCCTCTATCAGGGCTTTGTCTAATTCTCGCGTAAACATATCGTCAGGAGCCTCTCCATTCAGTAAAGACAAACCTAAATTCTTATCTCCGAACGACTCCGTAAAAAGGACCGTATATGGCACCTCGGGAAACTTCTCGAAGACCTCCCTTACTTGGAGTTGACTCAACCGACTACTACGAGCTATCACCTTTATTGTCTCCATGCTAATTCTCCTTATTCAATGTTGTAAGTGCTGCTTTACGACGTTCCAGTATTGTCTGCAACAAAGTTATCTCCTCTTCAATGATGGCTTCTGCCTTTGCCACCTCATCTTTTCGTACGGATATATTCTTCTGTACCATTCGTTCCACATCTTGCAGATTAAAGAGTGACACGTCAGGGAACTGAGCAATCTCAGGATCTATATCACGAGGAAATGCCAAATCTATGGCATATAATTTATGATTTGGTTCAATATCTGTTTGCTCCACCACTAACTGGTCGGACGATGTAGCACTTATCACCGCATCAGCATCCTTCAACAAACTTTTTTTATCCTCCAATCCATACACTGGAATATTCAACTCATCTGCTATCTTATGGGCGTTGTCAATGCTTCTGTTGACTAACGCCACATGAGCGGCACCTTTCTGATTTAAGAATTTCAAGATATCACTTGTCAGATTATTTACACCCAACACCACAATCTTAGCTTGTCGGACATCGACGTCGTACTCTTTGAGAATTTCAATGGCTGCCAAACTATAACTGACCGCACCATACGAGATACGCGTCTCAGTACGCACACGCTTGCCCACCTCCAAAGCACATTCAAACAATTTATGGATCTCGGCTGGCAATTTCTTTTTCGTTCGTGCATTGTAATAGGCTTCACGCACTTGTCCTTGCACTGCTCGTTCGCCCACAATGGCAGACTCCAAACCGCAAGCCACACGGAACAGATGAAGAGCCACCTCTCTCGGCACATCGCCCTCTCCATAATAGAGCTCCATTCGATTACAAGTCTGCAGAAACACGGATGCCGACTCTGCCTCCTCCTGTATTTGGTGAAAATAGGCCTCTCTATCCTCCAACGAGGTGTTTAGATGATTGATTGACTTATATTTTATCATGATTCCAATTCGTGTTTTTTATCCATTCCACCGTCCATTTCAACTGTTCCACTGGTGTGTCAGCCAAAACGCCATGACCCAAATTGAATATCCAATTTGGATGTGCCGCAAAGAACGGAATATAAGATTCCAATTTAGCTCGTATCACCTCTTTCGGCGCATAGAAAATACGTGGATCCATATTCCCCTGCAATCCGATGTTCGGGTCTGTTTGCCGACGAGCCTCAACGATATCTGTTTGCCAATCCACACTGATAAAATCACACATGTCTGGCGTAATATATTTTAGGTTATAACCGATTCCCTTAGGGAAGAAGATGACAGGCACATTTTTCTCCTTCAATGCTTTTCCTATTCGTGCCACGGCAGGCAAGAACAGTTCTCTGTACATCTCTTCGGGTAAGAGTCCGGCATGACTCTCAAAGATTTGGAATGCATTCACACCATGTGCCACCTGCTGCAAGGCATATTCGATTGTCAGTTCCACGACCTGATCAATCAAGCGTCTCGTCTCCTGCGGATGCGAATAAAAGAACTTAACAGCCTGAGGGAAATCATGCTTACTGCTGACACCCTGTAACAAATAGCACAACACTGTGAGCGGAGCACCACAGAACCCAATCAACGGAGTGTCTGGGTTACGCTGTGCAATGATACGGTCGATGGCATGATAGATATATTCCAATCGAGAAGGATCTGGATGAATCAGTTTCGAAGGTGCATCATACTGAGCTAATGGATTGGTGAAGACGGGACCATGGTCGGACCACTCCAGACTGGCTCCCATCGCAACAGGGATCACAAGAATATCGCTGAAAAGGATGGCAGCATCCACTCCCAAATCCTCCACAGGCATCAAGGTCACCTGCGCACATAAATCCGGATCATGCATCAGTTCGTGAAAAGTATGACTCTCACGCAATGCCCTGTAGCGAGGCAACACACGACCCGCTTGTCTCATCATCCATACCGGAGGACGAGAAGTCGTTTTACCTCGAAGCACATCCATCAATATACTATTCATCGCTGTTATACTATATCGGTTTTGAAAAATTAGGTGCCGCATTAGACATCAGTCTGTCTAACGAAGCTGCCACATTACGCACGAAAGGTGCATATTCAGGTTGCATCACGATACGTTGCTCATCCATTTGAATGAGTCCGTCGCGAGCAAAATCAGCCATCTTCACCTCATCATACGCTGTAGCCTTTTTGATGTCTGAGATAGTCATATTCAACAATTGAGACAACTCGTTCCAATCAATCTGATAATTACACATCAACATCTCAATCACACTACGAGTGACCTGTTCCTCTTTGTTGAGAGCGTATCCTTTGACAATAGGGAGAATACCCTCGTTCACATTCTGAAGGTATTCTTCGATATTCTTCGTGTTCTGAGCATACATGCCATCCAACTGACTAATACCCGAAACGCCAAACGCATAAACCTGTGCAGTGATCGCACGAGTACAATAACCTTGGAAATTACGATGCAGTTGATGATCTTTCAAAGCTTGATACAAGCTATCATCCGGCAAAACGAAATGATCCATTCCGACAGGTTGGTAACCCGCTGTCAACAGCAGATCCTTTGCTTTCTGAAACATTGCAGTCTTATCATCCTCCTTAGGCAATCCATACTTTTCCAGGATGAGTTGACGTTTGTTCACCCACGGCACATGAGCATAACTGAAGGTGACCAAACGATGAGGACGAAGACGGATGGCTCTTTCAATAGTCTGCGCAAAGCTATCCACCGTCTGCAATGGGAGTCCGTAGATGAAATCCAAATTCACACGAATACCCTTCGAGGAAAGTATGTCGAAGACCTCTTCCAACGGAATGAGGGAGGGTTTTCGATTCACTGCCTTCAGCACATCTGGGGCGAAGTCTTGCACACCAATACTCATACGAGTAAAATGAGCGTCGGTCAACTCGTTCCAATCGGAAGCCGTCAGATAGGCAGGCTGACATTCAATGGCAATCTCCGGTTGCTCGATTGTATCAAATCCTTGTAAGAGGTGATCGTTAAGTTCCCGAATCACACTGACGGGCAGTGAAGTAGGAGAACCACCTCCATAATGTATTTGTGAAATCTTACGATTTTTGTCCAGTAATGGTAACAGCAGGTCTATCTCCTTGTGCAGCGCCTTCACATACGCACTCACTCGTTCATCCGAGGCCATTGCCACGGAGTTGCATCCACAATAATGACACAACTGTTGACAGAAGGGGACATGAATATAGAAGGAGATATTATTCCTAGAATAGTGGTTAGATTGACGAACCTCATCGAGATACTCCTGTGATGACAATGCCTTAAAATGATTAGCCGGAGGGTAACTAGTGTAACGCGGTACAGGAACATTATATTTCTGAATCAACGATTTATCCATCTCAAATAGCCATTACTTGAAAATTAATTCTTACTTTATTCGTCCTGCACAAACAAAGTTTTTCTTGTAATAAGAAGATTCTAAACTCTCTATTCTAAAACCTTTTGACGACATCACAGCGAACTTCTTCTCTTTCAAAAAAACACCCAGATAATTAGGCGTCTGATTTAACTTTCCATCTGTACGGAAAAAGACCAAATCACCCGAATGGATATTGTCCAGATTGATACTGCTGGCTTGCTCGTATATCTTCGATGTCTGACGAGGAAGATTCACCCCATACACTGTAAGATAGAGTGCATCGACAAACCCAGAACAATCGGCTCCATTCTTATCGGCACCCGCACTTTTAAACGGAACATCCTTCCATGTTGCCACCTCACGAAAAAGCTTCGTGTCATCATCATTCGTCACACTTACACCCAATGTCTTAGATAAATCAGCTAACTCTTGCTCTGTGCAAGGTGTATCGTTACTACCATTTTCTCCTGACTGTGAATCACCACCGCCACATGAACAGGTAAACATCAAAAGACCTGCGAAAAATAGGGATTTAAACAATTTGCTTTTCATATTCTAAACTACACTGATAACGCACTACAAATATAGTTATTCCCTAATCATTATGCAAACTTAACTATGATTAGATGGAGGGTATATTTTCATTTCGTGGGATTTTGAATTTTGTAGAGACGCAATGCATTGCGTCTCTATGGTGACCAACTAACAAACAGTGAAACGACAGAATAGTTATTTTTTATTGAAATTGCGATATTTATTGGGCAAAATCAATATATTTGCGTGAGATGTTGTTTTTGCTAAGTATAATCGGGGATTCCCACTTTAAATGAATCATATATGGAAATAAGGCACTTATCCAAATTCATGACGGTTTTTATATCCTTCATCATAAGTAATTTCACCCTTTTAAAAGCTGAAAGTGTAGTAACAGTGACGGAAGCTGGTACGCTTTCCTCTTTGCTGAACACAAATGAAGAGAAGACGAAAATCTCTGGTCCCCTCAACGGAACAGATATCAAATACCTTCGTCATCTGATCAACGACGAGAGTCTGACCTCCATCGACCTGACGGATGCCAAAATCGTTAGCGGTGGTGATTATTATCTCGACTCACTTGCCACCTCCAACAATGTCATTGGCAAATCCATGTTCTATGAATGCAAAAATCTAAAGGAGATTGTCTTGCCCAACACAATCTACGAGATCTCTCAACAGGCTTTTTCTCGTTCGGGTCTGACCGAAATAGAGATTCCAAACGGAGTGACCAATTTGGAATTCGATGCCTTCGCCTACTGCAACTCTTTGTCTACCGTCATCATTGGCAGACGGGTGTCTAACTGCAGCCAAGGTGTCTTCTACTCTTCTCCCGTTAAAAATGTTTATGTAAAAACACATGGATGTCCGGCTGTCGGACCTTACCTATTCTCCTCCAATCCAACCATTTATGTCTATTCTGATATGTTGGATGACTTTAAAGATTCAGACTGGAGTCAGTTTGGTACCCTAACAGGAAATCTGGAAGAGATATATCCCGTTGAAACAAATAATCTTGAATGGCTGGAGGATCTGCTTGGGAAATATTTCAAAGACTATGCTTGCACCGAACTGCAAGAGAACTATCAAACTATGTCGGACGATGAACTAAACACAGCCATGTCGGATGATGAATTGCCTGACGATGTGAAAGAGTTTATTTTGAAGATTAAAAATAACAATTGGGCTGCTTACGAAAAAGACTTCCGAATTCATAGCTACAACGCCTATTCAGATGCCAATTATTGGAACAAGTTACTCAAGAGTACCGGTGGTTCTTATATGGGAAATCCAACAGGTATCTACTCGGAAGGGACTCAACCCATCTATGTCTTTGTCGATCAGGATATACCCGATGACGCCACTCTGTACTTTGCAGGATGCACTGGCAACAACCTCATATCAAATGCTAAAACAGGGGATAAATTGAGCAAGGGAGTGAACATCATCGAAGGCCAGCCCGATGCGTTGTATTATATCGTATACACCGTCGACACACGTTCTAAGACAAAGAAAATCAGCGAGTGGCCAGACCTCAGGATTCATATCGAAGGTGGTATTGTAAATGGTTATTACGATGTGAAACGTCACAGTGACGAGGCATATGTAGAGATACTTGGTAATGCAACCCACAAACTATTCACTGTCAAAGGAGGTGAGACGCTTTTCAACTTCAATCGAACCACCTACCAAAAAGTATGGCCAACCACCATCGATAAGAGTATTATCTGGTTCGATAGTCTGTCCGTCTGGGAGAAAGAACTGATGGGTATCTGCGAATCAGTAGCTACAGGACAACGAGCTGAGGCGCCTTTCAATCTGACTGGTGGTGAATCCTTCTTCCCGATCTACTACAACAACCCGAACTTCGCCATCGAAGGCATAAAGAGCGACGACGGATACGCCAACTCGTCCAATTACCGCACATCATACAACTCCGACACTTGTATCATGAACAGCTTTGACGTCAGCCGTAGCGACCATGACGATTGGTGTGCAGCTCATGAGTGCGGGCACAACAATCAGGGAGCCATCAACTTGGAGGGTTGTACAGAAGTCTCCAACAACCTCTTCTCCAACGTTATCTGCTTGCTCGACGGTAGAACCACCACCAACGGTTCTCCCCTCTCCACCACCATGTACGACTATGCTCATCATACTCCTTACTTCATCAGAGACGTCACCAGCAAGATGAGAATGTATTACCAACTCTATCTTTATTACCATCAAGGACGAAGAAACACCTCTTTCTTCCCAACACTCTTCAAGGAGCTACGCGAAGACCCTCTCTCGCTATGGGAAAATACAGATAATAGTTCCCTGAAATTCGTCAGAAAGGTATGCGAAGTGGCACAGGAAGACCTGACCGACTTCTTCGCCGCATGGGGATTCTTTGAACCTTGTGAACTAACCATCAACGATTATGGTACCTACTCACTGACCGTTACGCAAGAGGACATCGACAAGACCTTGGAGGAAATCTCAAAATATCCAAAGAAGAATCGCGAAATACTCTTTGTGGAAGACCGTGTCGACTATATGCTGACCACCGACTTCCTAACCACTGCTGGTCAGAAACGAAACAACTCCGATAAAGTGGGAACCTGCGGAGACTTAGGACAATTCACCTCTTATCTCCCCGACTCATTGAAACCTGCGGAGTATTCTTACCTGCAGTCAGACTCCCTCTATGCAATGTCGGGTACAGGAGGTGTGGGATTCATCGCTCTCAACAACGAAGGTAAGATGGTATATGCATCTAATTCGCTTCACTTCTGTATACCATCTTGCGTCAAAGAAGAGTTCACCCTCTATGCAGTTGATGCCGACGGTACATTGCACGAGGCAACCAAGCAAGAGGGCGGATCTGCTAATATCCATCTAACACAAGCAGGTACGCTTGCCGATTCACTATCTCCACAAGTGCTGACGGCAACCATCAGCGGACCAATGAATGGAACAGACATTGCCTACTTGAGAGAAATGCTTAGCGAAGGAAACCTACAAGTTGTAGACCTTTCACAAGCCATTCTTGAAAATGGCACAATCGGAGAAGAAGCCTTCACCGAACTACGTCAGCTCACCAGTATCATTCTTCCTGAGAATCTCACCAAGATCAATGACAATGCGTTCTCTCACACCGAGTTAAACGAGGTGAAAATTCCAGATAACGTCACATACATCGGATTTGATGCTTTTGCCTATTCCGAGAAACTGAACAGTGTCATCATCGGCTCTTCCGTAGAATACATCCGTCAGGGTGCATTCTACAGTACCCCTGTGACCAACGCGTATGTGAAGGCAACAACTCCACCATCCATTGCCAACTATCTGTTCTCTTCCGAACCAGTCATCCACGTCTATGCAAGTTCACTCGAAGCCTATCAGAACTCTGATTGGGCAAAATTCGGAACCATCGTAGGTGATTTAGATGACTATGATTTCAGTGAGCCAACGCAATTGCAACAACCATTGAGCGACAAAATGGAGATGACTAAGGGTAGCATCATCTACGATTTATTCGGACGCAAGGTGGTGAACCAACGCAATGCAACAATATATATAGAAAATGGCAAGAAGGAAATTTGGATGAAATAAGGATGTACAAGGTTTCGGGCATACTCAAAGTCTTATTTTTGATAACGCTGATTGCCATATCTATTTTTTATGATATTCATGGCAGGGAGATTCTAAGCCTCACATCTATGAGGTTTAGAATCTCTACTATTTTATTCTTCCTTCTAGTTGCATTATCATTTGTATATGTCAATTCGAGGAAGGAAAAAGACAATAGTCATGTCTTCATGGCATTGATTTTCCCATTTATCATTCCACTAACTATGCTTTTTTTCGAAGATCTAGAGATCTTCCCAAAAATCATATTATATTCAATGTTTCTCTTTCCCATACTCATCTTTGCCCTCCCTATCATATATCTTATCATACACGACAAAAACGATTCTTCCAAAACTAGTTTTCACACAAAATGGAAAAAAGAATGGTCTTTGAGATTGTCTGCTCCAAAGAACTTTCCTATCAATGGGGAGTTCTGTCAAGTATACGATAAGAATGATACAGAAATCGCATCCTATAAATTTATGCAGTATGATCAAGGCATGGGATACGACTTATCGTATAAAACAAAGGAAGCCATGGGCTCCGGTACACCTAAATATGTAGATATCAGCTGTTATGCTTTAGCGGAACGCACTAAATACACAGCAAATATTGAATTTAACGAAGAAGAACACGCAATCATCAAACAACATTTCGACGAAGGTTATGAAGGTCAGAGCAGCCATCAACTTTACGAAAGTTTTGGAATATGCTGTCTTCCTGGAGGGCAACTGAAATTTCATTTATTTGGGATTGCCCGTTGTATATGTTTGGATTTCGATCGTCAATGCAAGATGGTCAGAGAGAGAAGGAAAGAATGGGAGAGAACAATGGATTTTACGCAGGATGTTCCATACGGACTGTGGGATAAGTATTTCCATCGATATAATTATACGTTTAAGGTGATTTTCGACGAACCAAAAGAGCTTTCCATCTATTACGAATATCCTCAATTTACAAACGGAGAATTCTACAAAAGATCATTCAATGAAAATCCAACCAATTACATTACAAATCCTTCCATTGTAAGAAACTATAGCTTTCGTTGGGTGGAGAATGGTTCCCATTATGAGTGCACACTCTTTTTCAATGAAAATAACATATTGCAGACATTCGAAAAAGCCTTTTTAGAACATCCAAACGAAGAAGCGATCTTGCAGATTAATGTAGGTACGGAACGCTATAATTACAATGTCAGTTTAAATATCGAGCAGCAGTCATACAAACTTTCGTCGATAGAATATATTGTTTGGAAACTGAACCTTAAAGATAAATACTCGTATGGTTGGGTCGAATATTGTAATTATTGCGAAAAGAAAGGGAAACACAAATCTTACGATTTCAAAAATCATTTCATGGGATTCTAAGTCATTCCTCCAATCATTCAAGTATAGGATTATGAGTCCCGACTTATGGAATTATAAAATCATTTTGAACGAATGATTGCAATGCTCAACTCATAGAGTAGATAGATCGGGAGTGTCACCAACATAAGCGTAAAAGGATCGCCCGTAGGGGTGATAACCGCCGCCAAGATAAGTAAAACGACAAAGACGTGTTTCCTAAATTTGCGCAACTGTTCAGCATCCACCACTCCCATCTTAGCGAGCAGCCAAGTAAGAATAGGTATTTCGAAAGTGAAACCCATTAACAATGAAAGGGTTAAGAAAAGGGACATATAGGAGGTAAGACTGATCTGATTGACCACAAAATCCGCCACCTGATACTCCACCAAAAATCTGAAGGACATCGGGAAAATCAGGAAATAACAGACAACTATCCCTGCTGAAAAAAGTAAGAGCGAGACTATTATCAACGTTATTCCATATCTCTTCTCCTTTTCATACAGGGCGGGGGCAATAAAGCCATACAGCCAATAGAGAATGAAAGGGAGAGCAAAAAGCAATCCACCCCAAAGGGAGACCTGCAAATGCATCATGAACTGTGCTGTCAGTTCCGTATTCAGGAAAGAGACCTGCACCTCTTCCGGACATAGTCCACTCCACCCTGTCAGGTTGGACAAGTGACACAAAGCACGATAAAGTACGAAGTCAGAGTTTGTCGGGGCGAATAAAAATTGAAAAATCCAATCTTTAAGGCAAAAGGCCGCAATCGACCCGATGATCCACGCACAGAGTGCTTTGAGCAAGACAGAGCGTAACACATCCAGATGATCCCAGAAAGAGGTGTTATTCTCAGCCATTACTCTTTTTCTTCTTTCTGAGAGTTAACCTGTTCCGATTCAGAGGTGTTATTCAGTTCGTCTTTACCATTGACACCCTCCTTGAAGGAACGCACGCCTTTTCCAAGTCCACGCATCAATTCAGGAATTTTCTTACCACCAAAAAGCAGAAGAACAACCAAGACGATTAAAATTATTTCCCAAGTTCCGAGCATAGTGTTTTAATGTAGGTTCTATAATTTTTCAACAATCGCAAGAACCCTTTAAGTCGATTGGTGAATAATCATTCATTTAGAATGATTTGTCAAAGTTATGGAATCTAAGTGAATGTCTCAAATTCTTGTGGCACAAAAACGATTACGAGCATGCAAAGAAAATTCAAACATTCTTCCTCGACCCGTTGCATTCCGGATATCCCGAGCAGCTCCAGAACTCCTTGCCAGCATTCACGCCCTTCTTTGCCATACGTTTAATCATCGGTTTGCCACACTTTGGGCAGACTGGGGCATTGGATTGGATGCTTTGTGAGGTGCGGTAGGCGAGTCTTTCAGCTGTCAGTCCTTCGGTGAAGCCACCCTCCTCACGAAATGAGGTGAGGAGATTTTCGATTTGTTTGCGAAGCATCATGATTAGTCGATTGCATAGGACAAGTAAACAATTTGCCGCAATGATGGAATCACCCGAATTAAGCCATTCATCAAACTTATGCTTTTGTTTCAGTATATGAATAGAACTGAGGTGCTGTACATCATCCTTATAATCTGGACGATCAAGTTGAATGGCAGTAACCCTTTTGTGATTATCAGAATGTATTGACCATGGAATTTGCTCCTGATACATCAACCAATTCACATAATCATTTGCTAACTCAGCCAAGCTCGCTCTTGCCACATCAGTAAGCTTCATTTCTGTTTCTTTCGAAGTGGAATGACGGGAGCCACCCTCTGCAATATTAGCTGGAACAGAACGAGCAGCTTGGGTCATTTGATCATACTGACGGCCACACGGATCATTACTACGGTTTAAGTAACGCTTGCAGAAATCTTGTGTTGCAAGTTGAATGACATTTCCTAAGACCCAGGTATCCAACCAGTAAAAGGCAAAACGATAAATTTTCATTTCAGACAGATTTTTAAATTAATATTGATTGCAAAGGTAGAGAATTTTTCGACATGTCATTCATTTGACATGTCGAAAAGAAAAAAATATCACCCACCATTACTTTTCACCCTTGCCGCTTAATCTCTTCAAAAAAACGATCAATACGTTGCATCTCCTTCGGTATATCAATACGTTGTGGACAATGCGAAAGGCAATGGTTGCAACCAATACAGTGGTCGGCTTGTCTTATGCGAGGAACTGCACGATCATAGCCTATCAACTTGCGTCTACGAGCTTTTCGGAATTCACTTTCTTCATCTCCTCCCGTCTGCTCTTTGTCCATTTCCTCCGATATACAATTATTGTAATATGTGAATATTACGGGTATGTTCAAGCCATACGGACAAGGCATACAATAATTGCAAGCAGTGCATGGAACTGACTTCATCGCACTGAGTTTATCCGCCAGGCGCATCAACATCTCATCCTCCTCCTTCGTAATCGGACGTAAGGGTGAATAGGTGGCACAGTTTTCTTGTAAGTGCTCCATATAGGTCATGCCACTAAGTACGGTGAGTACCCCCTTAGGCGTGCCTGCATAGCGAAACGCCCACTCTGCAGGGGTGGCATTAATATCCATCTTTTTCATCTCTCGCAGGATGCTAGCAGGTTGTTTCGCTAGGCGACCACCGAGCAACGGCTCCATAATCGTAGCAGGTATGCCTCGTTTCTCCAACTCAGCATAGAGATACGAAGCATCCGTATTACGAGGATTTATCTCATCTGCATAGTTCCAATCAAGATAGTTGAGCTCAATCAAGACAAAGTCCCAATGATACTTACCCTCATCATGCCAACGCAACAACATATCAAACACATGGATATCCCCATGGTAAGAGAACCCAAGATTACGGATCGTGCCTTTCTTCTTCTGACCTACCAACCAATCGAGCAAGCCATTCTCCACATACCGTGCTAAGAAAGCGCCCATACCATCCTTATCTCCACCGGGCATACCCGCTCCGTGCAGCAAGAGATAGTCTAAGTATTCAGTTTTCAAATACTGCAACGAACGGAAGAACATTGCTTTGGACTCCTCCAACGACCATGTTTCAGGGGCAAAGTTACTCAGCTTAGTAGATATATAATAGCTATTTCTTGGATGTCTGCTAAGGGCGATACCCGTTGACTGCTCGGACATACCCTGACAATAGGCTGGAGATGTGTCGAAATAGTTCACACCATGCGCCAACGCATAATCCACCATCTGATTCACCGCCTCCTGATCGATCGGTGAATCCGGATTCTCTCGTGCGGTACCACCCGCCACAACAGGCAAACGCATCATACCAAAGCCTAATAGTGACACTTTGTCTCCTGTATTGGGATTCGTACGGAGTGTCATTTCTCCCAATTCCCTGTTAGGCCTTGGTTCAACACTCTTTTTCTTTTTTTCTGATTTTCGACATGCGGTAAGCAATGTGGAAGTTCCCACCACCGCTGCAAAAGTATTTTTAATAAACTCTCTTCTATTCATGATTTATTAATTTTTCAATGGTTGGGAATTAACTAATATGATGTGTCTCATTACCTTCCACATAGATTGCACTGAATGGACGTGACGGACAAAGATTTTCACACTTACCGCATCCTATGCAACGCTCTTTATCGATAGCAGGCACCTGCACATGACGACCATCCGCCGTGGTATGATCCACCATCTGAATGGCACTAGCCGGACAATGACGTGCACAGGCGCCACAAGGATCATTATTGACAACAGGAATACAATTCTTC
Source organism: uncultured Bacteroidales bacterium (assembly GCA_902784425.1). Classification (GTDB taxonomy): domain Bacteria; phylum Bacteroidota; class Bacteroidia; order Bacteroidales; family Paludibacteraceae; genus UBA1181. Next base: position 1,287 of record CACZUS010000049.1, on the reverse strand, counting down.
TCTATCCATACTGCATGACCAATGTGAATGGCAGTCTTATCTTCACGAGTAATCGAATGAATAGCTCCCGTCGGACATACATTAGAACATCTTGTACATTCAGGACGACAGTAACCTCGCTCAAACGACATCTCCGGTTGCATCAGTCGTAATGGATCTGTAGATGGACGCAACACGTCGTTGGGACATACACTGACACACAACTGACATGCCGTACAATGTTTCTGCATATTACGAGCCGAGATAGAACCAGGAGGTGTGATCGGCGTCACACGCTGAGGTGCTTGCTTGTCTTCTATCACTGCCAAACCACCATCCACTTTAATCTTCGTCTCTGCCATCGCCGCACTTCCAATTGCCACTGCCGCACCCGTCAAAAATGCACGGCGTGAATTGTCTGGCTGTGATTCTGTCTGGTTCGACTCTTTTTTTATAGGCGAAGCTAAACGAAAGTGTAACGCATCGAATTTACAGACAGCTGTACAGTCTCCACAAGTAACACAACGCGAATAGTCCACCTTACCCGACTTGTAATCAATCGCAGATGCCTTACAGTTCTTTTCACAAAGTGAGCAGTTTTTACATTTCTCTTTATCAAATTGTATACGGAAGAAAGAAAAACGAGCAAAGAAACTGAGTATTGTACCAACAGGACAGATGGTGTTGCAATAGGTTCTACCATTGCGCCATGCCAGTATAGCCAAAACCAACAATGTGAGCAACGCCACAACGAAGGTTGTCACACTCCGCATCCAAATCTGTACCTCTGAAAACAAGTAACTATCGTGTCCACTCTCCATGGAAGCCAATACATTACCCAGAAGATCATACAGTGGACGGAACAGTGAATTAACGATTCTGCCATAAGTGGAATACGGAGCAAGCAATGCCATAATTGGGGCAAACCCAATGATTAGACACACCACAAAGATAGCCAGCACCGCATAACGCAACCATTTCTTTTCAGGAGAATAGGAATAACGATTCTTCTTCTGTTTCTTCCCCATCCATCCAAAAAAATCCTGCATGACACCAAGCGGACAAATCACACTACAATAGATTCTTCCCAACAAAAGAGTGAGAAGAACAAGTCCGATTAACACCCCTATATTCAAAGCTAACAGGGCAGGCAAAAACTGAATATCCGCCATCCATCCGAACATCATGTTGAATCCCCATCCCACACCTAAAAAGAGAAGGGTTATCGCCACGGAAAAGAAAAGGGCAGCGCCAATACGAATTTTACGAAGCATATTATCTATTTTTTTGAACGTTTTTCAATATTTC
>CACZUS010000048.1 GCA_902784425.1 uncultured Bacteroidales bacterium | reverse complement strand
TGAAGTATTGTGCGTAAGCGTCGTTCGGGTTGCCACGACGCCAATACGATTTCAGGTCAACTTGGTCGTACTCGCTGCGGCTGTTGTCCTCAACGCCCAGAAACGCATTCACGGCCTTCAACGCCCTCGATGCGGCCGCCTTGCAACCATTCGCCGCCAACGCCACAGGAATCTGTTGCAGTTGTTCGTCGGTAACACCCATATTGCGTGCCCCACGGACGTGCGCATTCAGTTGTGGTTCAACGCCTTCCAGTCCCGCAAGGGCGCTCACCGTAACCAATTCGCGGTCGGCGTGGGTGAGAACGTCGCGGGCAAAGATGTCGCCGAACAGATGCGCCTTCAGGTAATAATCCTCGGCAGGGCAGAAATCGTAGTTGAACGGCTGTCCCGACAGTTGGGTCTGCACCTCGGTGCCCTGTTTCAGTGCGTCGTAATCCTTTGGCAGAGCCGATGCCTCGCTGCCCGCCAGCACTTTCACGCCCTTCGCTTGTCTGTCGCCGACCACACGCTGCAGCACGCCTAGCGCATTGAGCGAACGCGGAAAGCCCGTGTAGGCATAGAGTTGCGAAAGCGCTTCCTTAATCTGACTTACTGTCAAATCGGCTTCCAAACCATTGTGAATGGCCGATTCGAGCGACACGAGGTCGCCCTGTGCCTCATAGCAGGCGATGGCCGACATACAAGCCGCCTGTTTCTCATTGAATGTCAATTTGTTCATATCCTTAGAGTCTGATTGTTTGCTATTTCCGCAAGCCGACAGCACGGCAAGCATTGCGATTGGAATTATTTGTTTGATATTCATGAAATTACATTTAAACATTTATCACTATGCAAAAATACGACACACTTTTTTCTTGCGGAAACATTTATTTCGGGAAGAATTACCCTTATTTCGGAAGTTAAGGTCTTTGACCATACTTTTAGAGGAAATGGCTATTCAACAGGTGCAAATGAATTGTGAACTATGGTTCGCATCTATAGTTATTCAAAGTTATTTCTCAAAAAAAGTCCTTCAGACGTTGCTATACGCTGAAGTAACTGCAAAAAACGTTCATTGGGATTATACACCGTCATATATAAATCGCCACCATTCAAAGTGATGAGAACATTGTCGTTAGGAAAAAGGAAATTCATATACCCCTTCGTCGTACATTCTTTCACATGATCAAAGATATCCTCTGGAGATGGATTGCCATCGATGTCAAAATAGCAACTGAGTTTTATGATCAGATATGCGAATTTCTGATACAATAGATTAATATACTGACTATTACAGAAATACTCATCCACTGAAAAATATTGTTTGGAACGTTCTGCCGAAACTTGTTCCGGCAGGAAGTCGATCACCCAAAAAGGCTTTTCCAAAAGAGATTCGATTTGATCTTCTGTAGTGTGTGATGTCATGTTTTATTAGTTTTACCAATTATCGTTTCACATTTCCTCACAATTCCATCAATTGTCGTGTCTAGAAATAAAGATTCTATCGATTATCCTCTGAATTCAATTCTGGTTTCAAAGTCATTGATTGTGAAGTCGGGCGAGATACCACCGATTCTGAAATAGTCTGAAGTCGTTTCGCAATAGACATATTTGCGTCCGTCAATCTCGGTGGTGACATTTTTGGGGGAGTTTTGAAGTAAGACTTGCCAACGTTGATCATACTCTATGCAGATGGCGGCATGACCTAACTTGTAAGAGATGATAAACAACACATTATATCCCATTAGATGAAATAGAATGGTGGCTAAGAATGCGCAATCGTGGTCGTAGTTGTATCGTATGTTAGGTTCTTGAACGAAGTCTAAAACGAACTGAAGTTTGTCTAATTCCCCCACATTGTTTCGACTACATACTCGATTGATGTATTTGACCACCTCCGTAGCATGCAGAAGCGTACGAGGATGGTTCAACATATAATAATACATGCTGCGCAAATTGCTCTCCGTATCGTGGTGGGGCGTAATGGCAAATGGATTGTTTAGGCGTTGCTCGGCCAATTCTTTGAGATTGAATCGTAGCACCAAATGCCCTTTGAGTTTTGTTTTCCTCGCCGAGTCTAATTTCCAACTGTATGTGATGCTCTCTACCTTGCCATCGTATGCATCCATTAATGAAGTCTCTGCCTTTTGTTTTTTGTTTTTGGACACAAGAATTGCGCTGAGCAGAATGATTATTACAAATTGAATAAAGAGAACGTATCCCATGGATTTTATATTAAATACTTTTATTAACTGAACGATGAATTATAGAACTCATCTATATTTCGACAAAATTACGAAAAATAATTATTATATGATGAATATGTTTAATTTGCCTTCTGTTACCGTCATAAAAAAGGAGCCTTATTTTTGCGACTGAGTTGCAAAATCTACTTTTTACTTTTGCCATGTAAAACAGAAATAGTAATCAAAAATTGAAATAAAATATGGCACATCATCACGAACATTGCTGTTGTTCTGAAGAACATGAACACAGTCACAGCCATTGTCACTGCCATGACCACGAACATTCACATGGTCATTCGCACGACCACTCTCATGGAGGGTGCGGACATTGTCATGAACATTCTCATGAGAATGGAGGTTTGAAACGTCAAATCGCATTGATAATCACAACTGCTATTTTATTGGTTGTTGCTATTGTCATTGAGAAAAATTTTGATTTGCCAACATGGCAACTCTTGTTGATTTATCTTGTTCCTTATTTGCTGATTGGACATGAGACATTGCATGAGGCATGGGAGGGGATCATGGATAAAGATCCTTTCAACGAACATTTCCTTATGGCAGTGGCAACCATCGGTGCTTTATGCATCGGTTTCTTGCCAGGCATTGAGTCGGAGTTCCCTGAAGCGGTTTTCGTTATGCTCTTCTTCCAAATTGGAGAATTATTTGAGGGCTATGCCGAGGGTAAAAGTAGGGAGTCTATCTCTCATTTGATGGATATACGTCCAGATAGTGCTAATGTGGAGCGCGATGGACAGATTGTGGTGGTCTCGCCAGATGATGTAGCGGTGGGCGAGACGATTGTTGTAAAACCAGGTGAGAAGGTGCCGTTGGATGGTATTGTGATTGAGGGTGTTTCCAGTTTGAATACGGTTGCGTTGACGGGTGAAAGTATTCCTCGTGATGTGAAAGAGGGGGATGAGGTCTTCTCTGGTTGTGTCAACTTAAGTGGATTGCTTCATTTGCAAACGACCAAAGATTTTGATGAGTCGACGGTGAGCAAGATCATCGAGTTGGTGGAGAATGCAGGAGAGAACAAGTCGAAGAGCGAAACGTTCATCACTCGATTTGCGAGAATCTATACTCCGATTGTTGTCTTTGCTGCATTGGCGTTAGCTATTCTTCCACCATTGTTTTCAGGGGTCTTCTCTCAGTCGTTTCCTGTATGGCTCAGTAGGGCGTTGATCTTCTTGGTGGTAAGTTGTCCATGTGCATTGGTGATCAGTGTGCCATTGACCTTCTTTGGCGGTATTGGAGGAGCCTCCCGCAATGGAATATTGGTAAAGGGAGCTAACTATATGGATGTTCTTGCGAAGGTGAATACGGTTGTGATGGATAAGACGGGTACGCTCACGCAGGGGGTGTTTAATGTGGTGGCTGTGCATGATCATGGGTGTGACGAATCACATGCAGCGTTACTAAATTCCAGATTGTTACACTTGGCGGCACATGTCGAGCATTTCTCCACGCACCCCATTGCGGAAGCCCTTCGTATGGCTTATCCAGAGGCAGGTGGTGATGATTGTGAGGTGATTCAGGTAGAGGAGATTGCAGGATGTGGTATTCGTGCGGTGGTGAATGGTGATGTTGTCTGTGTGGGTAACCCGAAGATGATGGAGCGTGAGGGTGTTCAACATCATGTATGTAATGCTTCTGGTACGATTGTGCATGTCTCTGTCAATGGAGAATATGAAGGACATATTGTCATCAATGATCGTATTAAGGAGGATGCCGGGCAAGCCATTGCTGATATGAAATCATTGGGAGTCTCTCGCATGGTGATGCTGACAGGTGATTTGGCTTCTGAAGCAGCTTACGTGGCAAAACAATTAGGTATTGATGAAGTGCATGCGGAGCTCTTGCCTACGGATAAAGTGGCACATGTAGAGCGCTTGATGCAAACGAGGGGAGAGAATGAGACATTGGCTTTTGTTGGAGATGGAATCAACGACGCACCTGTCTTGGCTCGCGCAGATGTTGGAATTGCCATGGGTGGTTTGGGTAGTGATGCTGCGATTGAAGCTGCCGATGTTGTTTTGATGGATGATCATCCGTCAAAATTGGCACTGGCGATTAAGATTGCACGACGTACGATTCGTATTGCCCGTCAGAATGTTGCCTTTGCCATTGGCGTGAAACTGATTGTGCTACTTTTGGCAGCATTTGGATTGGCTACGATGTGGATGGCTGTTTTTGCTGATGTGGGTGTGACTGTATTGGCTGTTTTAAATGCAATGAGGGCATTAAAAAAATAGAAGTGTATAGCTTTGTGTGTTACTGTTTAAAGAAAGAGGGCGGAACCCATTGGTGGTTGACCGCCCTCTTGTTTTTATCGTTTGTGGCATTTCGGACAAATGCCTTTCACCACATATTCTGCATCTTCCAATTCGAAGCCTTCTGGCATCTCTACTAGAGGTATCTTATATTGAACAAGACAGTAGGTGTGACCACAGTGAAGGCATGTGAAGTGAATGTGGTTTAGGTGACTCTCATTCTCACATCGACAAACGCAGTATTTCTGAAGTCCCGAACCATCATCGATTTCATGCAGTAGGTGGTGCTCGGTGAAAAGTCGCAATGCACGGAATATGCTTGAACGATCCAGTTGAGGCATCCACTCTTGAATGTCGGCAAGCGTGAATGTCTCGGTATGATTGGAGATCTCTTTCCATACGAGTATTCGTACGGCAGTGGGTTTTACCCCATGTTCTGAAAGATGTTCTTCAATGGATTCCATAGCACTGTGCTTTCCTGTTTCATTCCATTATTTGATCAATTTGAAGGTGGCCACCTTTTGGTCGGCATATATTACCTTGATTAATTGAACAGGGAGAGAAGGGGTGATGACCTGTTGGTCTTTACCTTTTCCTTCTTTGATGATTTGTCCGTTCAGATTAATCAATTGGTAGGAGAATTCACCTTCGCATGTGATAATCACGTTTGGATTCGCATAGGATATTTTGATATCCTGTGAGTTCTTGTGATTCTCAACGTCGGTTGGAAGTTCCATGCCTTCGATGATTTTATAGTAAGCTGGTTTGGGTTGATAGTTGGAGAATATGAGTGGCTTGCCATTCTTGCGCCAACTGATCTCGTCGTTTATGCCCCAGATGGTGAGTGAACTGATCTCGTCTTTGTGTTGACGATAGAGGTCGAACAACTCTTTGTACATGGTCGCTTGTTTGTCAAAGTTGTCACCATCTGCCAAGGTGATGTCTAACTCAGTGATTTGTATGTCGCATCCGATTGTTGCAAATTTCTCAAGTGCCTCTTTGTAAAGGGATACAGAAGGGAATTGAGTACTCAGATGAGATTGCATACCGATACCGTCGCATAATCCCTTTGCGTATAAGTCTTTAACCAAATTGTAAATCACATCTCTTTTATTTCCAACGTACTCGTTAAAATCATTGTAATAGATTTTACAACGACGAGGGACATATTTTCTGGCATATTCAAATGCTTTGTATATGAATGTGTTATCGTTAAACATCTCCATCCAGCGAGAATGGCCTTCTTCTTGGTAGTTGCTTCCTTTTTCTCGTAGTGAACCGCTGTCTAGAAATGCTTCATTGACGATATCCCATGCATAGATTTCAAGGGTTGGGTATTCGGTAGTGATGAGGTTGACTACATTTTTGATATAGTTTTCCATTCGCTGTAACATGACATCAGCCGTAGCAACTCTTCCATTCGTCTCAAATCCTTCGTTGAAGAACCAGTCGGGTGTTTGTGAATGCCATACGAAGACGTGACCTCGAATAGGTATGTTGTTTTGAACGCAGAACTTTAAAACGGTTCTTGCCTCGGCTGACAGTTTTACCTGTGGATTGATGTTGTTACCGTCGCTGATGCTGGTTGTTTGGTCAAGCAGGTTTTCTGGCTTCAACTCATTTCCAGGGGTTATGCTGTTAAAATGGTGCAACACCATGTTTTTTGCATTCTTTGGTGTGATTTCACTGGCAACGACAGCAGTTCCGAATTTAAAATATTCGGAAAATAGTGTTTTTAGAGGAAGTTGGTCAGAGAAATCCACCAAGTCTTCAGTTTTTTCCTCACAAGTGAAGTCGTCGATGTAGTAGTCTAATTCTGCATCGTTAGGTGCTTGGATGTATGGTTGAATCAAGGTTGCATCCTCGGGGATGACAATTTCGCCAGACAGTTGTTTCCATGAGTAAGCATATACATCCGATTCATTTACGCATGGGTACGAATTGTCTTCACCGATGGTGTATTGAACACTCAGATTCAGTCTGGTGTTGGTTTTCGAAAAGACATAAACTGAAAATTTATAAGTCTTTCCTGGTTCGATGTAATCGTTTTGCATAAGGGCGCCATGCCATGAAGCGGTACGATTGCTGACATAGAGTGATTTGTCTCCGTTGTGATGTTGGTCGGAGGATAGTTCTACAGTGGTGCCTTCTCCTCGGCCTGCCCAATCATCATAACTAGACTCAAAATCATAGGATAGTCCGGCGGCAAAAGCTTGTGTGCCACAAAACGTTAGTCCTAAAAGAAATAATTGTTTGATATTCATAATGGGTATTTAAAAATTAAATGGTTTTGATGCAAAGATAAAAAAAAGTATGATAAGGTGGGGGCTATAACTTCATTTTAATACCTTGTATTCTAATAATTTTTAGTAATTTTGCAGAACAAATTTTTGAATGAAAGGGAGTTAAAACCCCAATTATTATAGGTGAGTTTTTGAAATTCACCATTTATAAAGTTAAGATATGAAACTCTTTGATGTTTATCCGCTATTCGATGTTAATATCGTAAAGGGAAAAGGTTGTAAGGTATGGGACGAGAAAGGTCAGGAATACCTTGATTTGTATGGTGGTCATGCCGTTATTAGTATTGGTCACTGTCATCCTCACTATGTAGAGATGATGACGCAACAGTTGAACACTCTTGGATTTTATTCCAATTCAGTCATTAACAAGCTTCAGGTGAAGTTGGCTGAGCGTCTTGGAAAAATTTCTGGATATGATGATTATCAGCTTTTCTTGATTAACTCGGGAGCAGAGGCCAATGAGAATGCTTTGAAATTGGCTTCTTTCTATAACGGACGTAAGCGTGTCTTGTCGGCAGAGAAAGCTTTCCATGGACGTACCTCTTTGGCGGTTGAGGTGACGAACAATCCAAAGATCATTGCACCTATCAACGACAATGGCCATGTCACCTATCTTCCTATCAATGATATTGAGGCATGGAAGAGAGAGATTGAAAAGGATGATGTCTGTGCCGTTATTTTGGAGTGCATCCAAGGTGTGGGTGGTATTCGCTTGGTGACAAAAGAATTTATGCAGGAACTTCGCAGATTGTGTGATGAGCATAACACAGTTTTGATATGCGATGAGATACAGTGTGGATATGGTCGTTCGGGTAAGTTCTTCGCTCATCAGTATTTGGATGTGAAACCTGACGTTATCACAGTGGCTAAAGGTATTGGTAATGGATTCCCTGCTGCGGCTGTTTTGATTGCACCTAAGTTCACTCCTGTGTACGGTCAGTTGGGTACTACCTTCGGAGGAAACCACATGGCTTGTACGGCTGCATTGGCAGTGATTGATGTGATGGAGAAAGAGAATTTGGTGGAGAATGCTGCTGAGGTAGGAAACTATATCATGGAAAAGATCAAATCGGCTAACCTGCCTCATGTGGTGGATGTACGTGGTCGTGGTTTGATGATTGGTGTGGAGTTGGATTGCCCTTACAAGGAGATTAGAAACAAATTGGTCTTCGAACAACATGTCTTCACAGGTTGTAGCGGTACGAATGTACTTCGTTTGTTGCCTCCTTTATGCTTAACGAAGGCGGATGTGGATGAATTCATGGTTCGCTTTAGAAAAGCATTGGCTTAACAACTTAAAGCAAGCGAGGAATGTTTTCGCATGAGTAGTAATTGCTTTTTTTGAAAAACAAAATAAAAATGTCAGAACAGATTATTAAGATAGGTGGAAAGAATTTGAACGTGAAGATGTTATGTGAAACAAATGTTTTGCAAGCCGTGGTTCAAGATGTGCGCACCAAACAAATTCTTCGTGTCGGATTCGTCAATGATGAAGCCATTGCCAAAATGGAAGAGACGAAGACGGTTTATATGTTGAATGATGACCAATCCGGATTGGAAGTGATTACGGGTGGCGAATATTTCAAACCAATTGCAGTCGATTCATTCGTATATAATACGGACAAGAGTGCAGTGATTATCAAGGCACTCCCTGAAGGTTCAACAACAGGTGCAGACACGTTCCGTGGTGATAAAAACATCGAGGACTTAGCTTTCCTTTCCTATTTGCAGGATTTTATAGAAAAACGTAAACGTGAGATGCCAGAGGGCTCTTACACTACTAAACTGTTTACGAAGGGTGTGAACAAAATCTCTCAGAAAGTGGGAGAAGAGGCTGTTGAAACAGTTATTGAAGCTACAAACGGAACCGGAGAACAGTTCCTATATGAATCGTCCGATCTGATTTATCACCTTATTGTCTTATTGACGGAAAAGGGGTACCGTATCGAGGATTTGGCTCGCGAACTGAAAGCGCGTCATAAAGAATAACACAGAAGTAGTGTGATCTTGCAGAATTTTTCTGAAAAATGCAATCATATAGTCGGTTGACGGGAAATCAAGGGTATTTCCTGTCGACCGATTGAAATAAAGATAAGGTGGGTTCTATAAATTCATTTCGAGGGATTTAAAAAGCACCGAAAAGAATATTAATCCATCGTCAATATTAAATTTTGTTTAAACGGTGAATTTAAAGAACTCACCATAAATTTATGCGAGATTCTATTGTCAACATAGCGGCAATTGTATGTATCTCACTAATCGCCTTTAGATTTCTTGTATTACTCTTTTCTCTTGTTACCGTTCCGTATGCGTTAAAGACAGAAAAGAAAATAAAATCATTCAAAAAGGATAGTGAGGGTGATATTTTCCCCAAAGGAATATATGACCTTACCGAATACACTTCATTTAGGAATGGAATCAAGGCGGTAGCTATTGTTTTCATCAAACTGATTGAATGTAAAGAGACGACAACGGAGGAAGAGTATGAAATAGCCACTTCCTATTTTCGAAAAAGATATCAGCATTCTCATTTCATATCTCCCTTTTTCAAAGATGCAGATAGAATGGAAAAGATGCTTCGAAAGGGGGAGATAGAAACGCTAAACTATCGTTTCTATGCAATTGATATTCTTAAATCCAAGATGTCGTACGAGGCTAGACTGGAGATGATGGAATATCTTTTCCAAATGGCTAACTTGAATGGTGGTGTGAATGATGAACAACTATCTTTGTTGAGGGCATTCGCTAAGTATATGTTGATAGAAGAGTGGGATGTTGCACAGTTGGAATATCAATATGAATGCAGGAAGGAAGATACGGATAAATCTCTGTATAAAGTGGATGATTTGTTAGCATATGCATTTGCTATTCTCAAGTTACAGCCAGATGCCAATGATCATGAGATAAAAGAATCTTATCGAGCTTTGGTAAAACAATACCATCCAGACCATTTGTCACCTGATCTTTCACCCGCGGAGATAGAAGAATCGATTGTTAATTTCCGACAAGTGATGGATGCCTACCAGCTGATATGTAAAGTAAAAAATTTATAGAACTCACCATATAAAAAAAATCGGGATATGGAATATAAAATAGAAAATAAAAAGCTGATTATACCTGAAGGGGTTGCGGTGATAGAAAAAAAAGCGTTTGAATATAACCGGGATTTTGTGCAGGTGCAATTTCCGAAATCTCTCTGTAAAATTGAAGAACGTGCTTTTTACGAATGTCAGGAATTGAAGGAAATCTGCCTTCCAGAGGGATTAACCACCTTAGAGGAGGAGGCATTTCAGGACTGTCCGAAATTAAGGATGGTGACACTCCCTGATAGCTTAGAAGTGATTCCAACAAGATGTTTTGATGGTTGCACAAAGTTAAAAGACGTCACTCTTGGAAATCAATTGAAGGAGATCCAAGACGAAGCCTTCAGAAGATGCAAAGCATTGACGTCGATAACACTACCTATCAGCCTAATTACAATTGGTGATTCTGCTTTTGAAGAGTGTTCCTCTTTGAAAAGTTTCTTTATGACCAATATAGTGGAATATATCGGAGAAAGGTCTTTCGCAGACTGTACCTCATTGGAGCGTGTCGAAATAGATCAACTGACTTATTCTCCCTTGTATGAAGATGCCTTGGAAAACACAGCCTTGGTCAATAAAGATAGGAAGGAGCATAGACTGACCATCATTGGCGATTGTGTAGTGGATGGTAGAGGTTGCAGTGGTGAGTTGGTTATTCCCCAGGGAATTAGAGAAATTGGTCCTGGAGCGTTTAAGAATTGTACGAGATTGACAAAGATTGTTTTCCCTAATACGATGGAACACATCTCTTATAGAGCATTTTATGGTTGCGTCTCTCTCGAGCATGTGGAGTTGCCTGATAGTTTGAATTCTTCGCTTGGAGATTACATGTTTGAAGATTGCACCTCTTTGAAGAGTGTGGTCTTTCCGAAGGATAAAACATTGCCAATAGGGAAAGAAATATTCAAGAATACACCATGGCTGAGGGAACAGCAGGAGAAGGGGCTTGTCGTGATTAATGATTTTCTTCAGGATGGTAAGGCTTGCAAAGGTACGGTTCATGTTAATGGAGTGAAGGAAATCTCAGGATATGCCTTTCATGGAAACATAGATATCACAGAAGTGATTATCGAAGAGGGTGTGGAAACAATAGGGTATGGTGCTTTTTCGTATTGTTCGTTTTTAAAACGGGTGATACTCCCCAAGAGCCTTAAGAATATATATGCACATGCTTTTGAGTATTGTGCTTCGTTGGAAGAGATTGTCATTCCAGAAGGAGTTGATGCCCTTTATTTTGCAACATTTAGAGGATGTTGCTCGCTTTGCCATGTGGAGTTGCCTTCGTCGTTGGAGCATATTTATGCTTCTGTTTTCGATGATTGTGGCAATCTGACAGATGTGCAGATTCCAGAGGGAACTGAAGTCTATGACAACGCTCTGCCGAAGGAAGATGCTGCGAAAGAGAAACCGATTATCTTACAAGTGCCGCAATCATATAGTATTGGGTATGGAGCGTATCAAGATCGAGAAGATATCATCGTGGCCATCATTCCAGAGGGAGTGAAAAAGATTGGACAACGGGCATTCTCCTCTTGTCGGTTCCTACGGAAGGTGGTGTTGCCAGATAGCGTGGAGGAGATTGAAGAACATGCGTTTTTTGTTTGTAGAAATCTTCAAGAAATCAACATCCCCAAGCATCTTAAATTTATTGGGAAAGAGGCATTCTTTGGCGTAAAAGTACGGAAACTGGATTTGCCAGAAGGATTAATATATATTGGCGAAGAGGCATTTTCAACCTCGCATTTGGAAGAGGTGGTGATCCCATCCACTGTTGAAGCAATAGGTAGAAATTGTTTTTCCTCTTGTGAAAAATTACAGAGTGTATCTTTCTTGGCTAATCCAGAAGAGATGCCAGAAGAGATATTTACTCGGTGCAAACGTCTTACCTACTTCTATGGAGAGGGAACTTCGTTCCAAAAGAGTATGTTCGAAGATACCCCGATTCTTCAACAAATTAAGGAGGAGAATAAGGACTCTATGTTTGAAGTCTTTGCGGGAACACTTTTGCGCGCGAAAAGGAAATATGACGGATCTGTTGTGGTGCCAGAGGGAATACGTTGCATAGGAGAAGAGGCATTCAAAGGACACAAGGAGATTAAAAGTATTCATTTGCCATCGACGCTTACACGAATTGGCAGTAGGGCGTTTATGGGTTGCACGAATCTCTCGGAGATTCATATGCCTGATACGTTGCAATATATAGGTGAGGAAGCCTTTTGTGAATGTGGCTTTCTGTCATTTAAATGGCCAGCATCTATTTCTCGTATTGAGGATGGTACATTTGCGGACTGTACGGCTCTGTCCCACATTGATCTGCCAGATACATTGGTTTATATTGGAGGATCAGCCTTTGCAAAATGCGACATTCATAATTGGGTGATTCCAGCCAATGTGTTTCGCTTATCTGGCTCTCATATATTAACTGACTCTTGTTGGAAAGAGAATTGCCGTGATCGCTCAGGAGAGACGCTGACTTTGCTTGGAGAACGCTTGTTGGATGAAATGAACGAGTATCTATACAGGGATATATGGAATGAGTGGAACGATTGCCAGCAAACGGTTTTGTGGAATGGAGACTTGTCGAAGATAGAACGACCATCCATGTTTTTTAAACTGATGAATGATTTTTGTAAGGGCATGGAGTTGGGGTATGCGTATAAGGAAGAGACAGTAAAACGCAATCGCAAACTACTGAAGCGCTTAATGCGGGGTATTCCGTTCTTTGTGTCTTTCTTTAATTTTCTATATATCTTATTGTTAAGAATAATTAATTGCTTTTTATACGTTGTATGCTTTCCATGGGTGTTCTTGAAGTCATTGGCACACATGTGGTCGACTTCAGGCTCTAGACAGTATATGTTCTTAGATCGTTATTTGGAGGATTTGTCAAGGGAACACGAGAAATACAATAACTATGAATCTAATGCAAGCAAAAGTGCTGTGCGATACATGATGAGGGAGGGTCTTTTGAAGCGCCGCCATGTCTCTCGTTACAAAAAAATATATTGTGATGACGATGCTTTGTGCAAGGAATTGGATCAATATTTGAAAAGTAGATGATTTTGTTGAGTGAAATATATTTAAGGAGAGCGATATGAGTTGATGAGTAATTATGTTGAATTCACATTGAACATTTTTTCCTATTAAATATTGGATCATATAGGGTATTTGAAACAAAAATCGCACTGAAAGCACAAAAAATCATAAATTATAGCTATTTCTCCATTCTAATTTTGTGACAGGAAATCATAAAATTAAAACTGTCATGAAGAATATTATTAGGATTTTTATCATCTGCACCTTGTTTGTTTCAGTTACTATAGAGAATGTTTTTTCTGTAGAAACATTGAAGGTGGATCTGTCGGATAGTATACGTCCGGCTACCCATTGTGCTTCAGGTGCATTGTATGGAATAACGGCTGATTTGCCTAGAGATATAACAGGTTTAGTGGCTTCTTTAAAAGGTAATGTGTATGTGCAGCCTGCCATTAGCGGTAATGGACATCAACAGCCCATAGGAGATGCCTTTGATGTGGCAAAAAGATTGCAAGGCACTACGGGAAAGGTTCAGATTCGATTAGCTGATATCTTGCCTGGTTGGCCTTACCGTTGGCCAGGATGGGATTCTTGGAAAAATAGTGTGACACAAATCATTCAAAAGAAATTAAACTCAGGATATTCCAATTTTGACGGCTATGAGATTTGGAATGAACCATATGGCACATGGCAAAGCTCAAATGGAGACTTCCATTCTTCTTTGTGGAAACCTACGTATGAGCTGATTCGAAAATTAGATCCGAACGCTAAAATCATTGGTCCCTCTTTTGCCTATTATAATTCTTCAAGAATGGAAACATTCCTGAAATATTGCAAGGAGAATAATTGTGAACCTGACGTGATTTGTTGGCATCAATGGGGTAGTGGAGGCTTCATCGGAGCAGTAGAGAACCTTCGCTCGTTGGAGAAAAAGTATGGTATGAAAGAACATCCTTTGTCTATCAATGAATATTCATCGGAGACGCACACCTACGAGGGATGTCCTGGTGTCTCTGTCCCATTTATAGCCAAGTTTGAACGCAATAAGGTGGAAAGTGCTATGATTTCGTGGTGGTTCACTAATTTGCCAGGACGCTTGGGTAGTTTGCTCACTGCCAATAATGAGAAAGGTGGCGGATGGTGGCTATATAAATGGTATGGAGACATGACGGGTTACATGGCAAGGGTGACCCCTCCGAATGATAAGAGTGATAAGGTGGATGGTTTCGCAGCGGTGGATAAAAAGAATAATTATGCTTCTGTCATTTTAGGTGGTAATTCGGTGGGGGATGTGAATGTTGTTTTTTCCAGACTGCCTGCTTTCTTGGGCGGGAAGGTCCATGTTAAAATTGAGAGGGTGACATGGAAGGATAAAGATACCCCCGTTGCATCTACTGATTTGATTTCGGAGACGGATGTTGTGCTGAATGGAACGACCCTAACCATCCCGGTGAAAATTGAAAGTCAGTTTTATGCCTATCGAATTTATATGACACCGTTGGATGTTCCACAGACTCCATATAGAGGAGAGCCTTTCCATATTCCAGGTATTGTTGAGGCTGAGGATTATGATGTAGCTGGTCAGGGGTTCTCTTATATGGATAATGAGACGGATAACAAAGGTGGTGAATATCGTACAGATGGTGTGGATATCGTGCAAGGTGGAACTGGCTATGCCGTCGGTTATACGGAGAAAGGTGAGTGGATGGAATATACCATTCAGGTTGATGCTACAGATGTATATGCAATCACAGCTAATATCTCTAATTCTTCAGAGTTGGAGGGCTTCAGACTCTTCCTTGATGGAAGGGAATTGACAAATGACTATATGATTCCACAAGTGAGTGAAGATTGGAGTGCGTATGAAGAGATACTTATTCTGACGACTCGATTGGAAGAGGGTACCCATGAACTGAAAATAGAGATTGTGGGAAGCTATGTGAATATCGATTGGTTGCGGTTTGAAAAAGCAAACTCGACAGATTTGAATATCATTCATCCTGACGATGAGACACTGGAAGAAAATCACTATTATGATTTGAACGGAATTAGGTTGAAATCGAATGAAATGGGTGGTGTGAAACCATGTATCGTCGTTAGACAAAATAAGAAAGGAGTGAAACTCTATGCTAAGAAGTTGACATTTAGTTATCTGAAGTAATAATGATTGTTTTTTATGGTGAAGTGGCGGGGAGTCGTCAGCATTAGTATGACTCTTCGCCACATTGAAGAAATGAAACAAAAATTATGGAAAACGGATGATTAATTATAGCGTGAAAGCCCTTATAGCTTCTAATTTTGACATCGTTTTTAAAGAACTGTGTGAAATATTAATTATAAAAACCATGAAATATTTAGATTGTAAGTTAAAAAAGTTTTTTTCGATGTTGCTAGTCATGGCCTCTGTACATGGAGCTTATTCTGCAGCAACACTGAAGGTCGATTTGACAGATAGTATTCGTCCGGTGACACATTGTGCCTCAGGTTCCCTTTATGGACTGACAGAGACGCTTCCGAGCGACATTTCTGGCTTGGTGGCTCCTTTGAAATGTAATTTGTTTTGTCTGCCGCCAGAAGGTGGATCGGGCAATCAACATCCTTTTGGCGATGGCTTTATTGCAGCAGAACGATTGAAAGGAACAACCGCCAAGGTGCAGATCACCTTTCCCGATTTGCTTCCTAATTGGCCTTATCGATGGCCTGGACAACAGTCGTGGTTGAATTCTGTGAGCAAGTATTTGGATAAGAAAGTGAATGGGAGTTATGACAATATTGACAGCTATGTAATATGGAACGAACCAGATGGTACGTGGAACAATTCGAATGGAGATTTGAATACGACAGTTTGGAAACCAACCTATGATTTGATTCGTCAAAAAGACCCTGGTACTAAGATTGTGGGTCCATGTATTTCTTATTATGATGGTAATAAAATGAGAAGTTTCCTTCGCTTTTGTAAACAAAACAATTGTATGCCAGATTTGATTTGTTGGCATCAGTGGGGTAGCGAAGGCTTTATAGGAGCAGTTGAGGATGTTCATAAGATAGAACAGGAGTTGGGACTTCCTACTACCTATCCATTATGTATCAATGAGTATTGTGCAGGAGCTGGTGAAGATAAAAAGAAATATGAGGGATGTCCAGGGTATTCTGTACCTTTCATTGCCAAATTTGAGCGTAACAATGTGGAGAGTGCCACTATATCGTGGTGGTTCACCAATCTACCAGGTCGTTTAGGTAGTTTGTTGACAGCCAACAATGAGAAAGGTGGCGGATGGTGGCTATACAAGTGGTATGGCGATATGGAGGGATACATGGCAATGGTGACACCTCCGAATGATAAGAGTGATGGAGTGGATGGATTTGCTGCGGTAGACAGAAAGCAATATTGTGCTTCACTTGTATTGGGTGGCAATACAGAAGGGGATGTGAATGTGGTCTTCTCTAAATTACCAGATTTCTTGGTGGGGAAAGTGCATGTCAAGATAGAACGTGTGACATGGAAGGATAAGGATAGTCCAGTCTCTTCGACCGATTTGATTTCGGAAACGGATATGGCAACCGACGGAACAAGTCTGACTGTCCCAGTGAAAATAGAAAGTAAATTGTATGGATATCGTGTTTTGTTAACAGCTTTGAATGTGCCTCAATATCCATATAATGATTCAGCCGCTTCCATTCCGGGCATTATAGAGGCGGAGAATTATGATGAAGCAGGACAGGGCTTCTCCTATTTCGATAATGATTCAGAAAACAAGGGAAATCTATATCGTACAGATGGTGTGGATATTGTGTCTGCCGGAAGTGGATATGCGGTAGGTTACACCGAGAAGGGAGAATGGTTGGAATATACGGTTAATGTAGAGGAAACGGATGAATATACCATTACAGCCAATGTCTCTAATAATGGTGAATTGGCTGGGTTCCAATTGTATTTGGATGGTGAGTCGCTTACTGGCGAATATACGATTCCTCAGGTCAGTGAAGAGTGGAGAGATTACGAAGAAGTGTCAATAGCCACTGCTCAATTGAGTAAGGGAGAACATGTGTTGAAATTACAAATAGTAGGGAATTATGTCAATATAGATTGGATTAAATTTGAGTCGTGCGATCCAAGTGATGTGAAGATTTTCTTTACGGATGCTGATTTACAATTATTTGAGAATGCACACTATTATGATTTAAGTGGTCACTCGTTACGCCTCAGTGACATCAGAAAGAATGGTGTTTATGTTATTGTCGCAGGGGATGGTAAAGAGCGAATTAAGTTTATTAAACGATAAGAAGTAAACTTATGAAGAAAAAGTCAGTATGACGTGAAGTGGAAAAAAGATGGGGTAACGCCCATCTTTTTTTGTTTATAATGTCGATAAGAAATTTTTTATAGGTGTTTTTTGAGGAGATTGTGTTAATGTGTTGAAATTTAGTATATTATCTAAATATGTTGTAAAAAATAGCATATAAGAATGCAAAAAAAATCCTATTGTTTGAACATTAAATCAAAGAGAAGAATGATTTTTATATCTATTTTTGCGACAATGACAAGAGTATAGTTGTGAGATGTACCAACAAATGTAAAGAACCATATGTCATGAAAAACATATTTCAGAAATGTTGTGTTCATTAGTGAGATGATAGGATCGACATGTGTTTTAGAGAAGAGGATTAAATACTTTTCTTTGAACAGATGAATGTGTTATCATGAAGAAAAATTACAAACGCTCATTTATGTAAAAACCAAATATATTTAATCATGAAAAAAACAATTTTATTTATTACCGTAGTATTATTTAGCATGGTCGCGATGGCTGCCAAATTTGACGGATTGAAAAGTATTCAGACAGGAGGCAAAAGTCGTCAATACTATCTTTATGTTCCAAATAATATTACTGACAACCGTCCATTGATTATTTCATGTCACGGAATGGATCAAGACTACAACTATCAAAAACAACAAACCCAATGGCCTTCGCTCGCCGATACAGCCAACTTCGTCGTTGTCTATCCTGTCGGCCTCGCAGGATCGGCTTGGGGTAGGACTTTTAGTACTGGTTGGGATCTTGATGGAATGACTGATGTGAACTTTATGTTGGATATTATATCGGATGTTAAAAAAAATTACAACATCGATGAAACTCGTGTTTATTTGTCAGGTTTCTCATTGGGAGGTGCATTCACTTACTATATGATGAACAAGGCTGCAGACAGAATCGCAGCTTTTGGCCCCATCTCTGGTTACAATTTGATGAATGCCAGCACTTCTACTTCTCGTCCTGTACCAATCTGTCATGTCCACGGAACTGCCGACAATATAATGGCTTACAGCGGTATCAAGGACAACATGAAAAAATACGCTCAGGCAATGGGATGTAATATGACACCTGAAGAGAAAACTGGTAATGGCTATTCTATGATCCGCTATAAGGATGGTGATTGCGAAACAGAGGTCATCCTCTACTCCGTAAATGGTCGTGACCATGAACCTTCCAACAACGGTTTCCACACCTCTAATGCTCTATGGGCTTTCTTCAAACAATACACTAATGGATGTGGCAAATATTCTGCTACGGGTGTCTCCCTTTCTGTATCCCCTAATATAGGTGAAGCTCCTGCTACGGCTACCCTTACTGCCAAAGCTACTTTGCCAGAGGGCACAGACGTGAAGTCTATCGCGTTCTACCAAGGAAATGAGTTGATTGAGACATTGACTAGCGAACCATTCGAAGTGAGCGTTGAGAATCTGGAAATTGGCAAGTATGAATTCTCCGTTGTCATGACCGACACCAAAGGCAAGAGCTATAACTCTTCTAAAAAAACATTTGAAGTAAAAGCACCTCAAGCTCCTTACAAAGGCATAGCTCAAGAACTTCCTGGTGTCGTCGAGATGGAACTCTATGACGAGGGTGGCGAAGGAATGGCCTTCCACGATAGCGATGACAAAGATGAAGGAAAAGCATTCCGTACTGAAGATGGAGTGGACATCGAAGAGTTCGAAACTGGTAAATATGCTCTTGGATGGACCGCAAATGGCGAATGGGTAGAATATACATTGGACGTAAAATATACTGATAGTTATACTTGGACTGCTTATGCAGCTTCTGGTAGCGACGGTTCTGCATTCAAACTATATATCGACGACAAAGCAATCTCTGAAACGATTAAGGTGAAAAACTCAGGCGACTGGAAAACCTTTAAAGAATACGAAGGAAAGACTTCAGAATTAGAGGCAGGTAAACATATTCTGAAAATAGCAATTGAAGCAGATTATGTGAACATCGACAAGGTTGAATTTAAAGCCGTAAACGAACATCCTGAGGTAGGTGTGGATAACATACTTGCTCAAGAGATAGAACAAGAGTATGCTATTTACTCTATGCAAGGTGTTTTATTGGTAACTGTTACGTCTACAGAAAAAGATCTTGAGAGAACGCTTCAAAACAAAGGATTGAACGCAGGCTCTTACGTGGCTAAATCTAATCAGAATGGTCAGGCTAAGATTGTCATACTGAGAAAATAATACATTACTTTGATATTATGGGTGATTTCTATCGCCTATGGGGAAGGAGCTTCTGTTGAGGCTCCTTCCTTTTTTGCTGGAAATTTACTTAGTTATTTACTCTTCCAATGGGTTCCCATACAGATTCCCACTTTCCCTCATATATTGAATAAACTGATGATAGGTTGTGCTGCGAGATAACAACTTTGTGTCTCCAATAAAGATCATCTGTTCTCTTGCTCTCGTAATTGCTACGTTTAGTTTTCGATCGATTTTCTTGCCATCTTCTTCAAAAACATTGGTTGTCAGGAAACTTAATTGATATTGCTTCTTAATGGTTGTCCCATAGATGATCACATCTCGTTCGCTTCCCTGATAACGTTCTACTGTGTCGATTGATATATCGGACAATTCGTTTTCATCCATCTTCTCCAACTCTTTCCGTACCATTGCTATCTGACTACGATAGGGGACAATTACTCCGACAGACTGACTTGCATCAAACCTTCTGCCGTCCATCTCATACAAGTGTTTTACATGACCTGCAATCTGTGCAATCAAACATGCCTCTTCTTCATTTACCATGTCAGAACTGTTATCCATCTTTGCCGGTAAATGAAAGCATAACATACGATGCGAATACAATAGATGATATAATCGATCGGTTAATTGTTCTTCTGCTATTTTCCGATAAAATAGCGTATGAATCTGATGCCTTAATGGAACACTTGTTAACATAGATCGATAAAATTCATCATTCACGAATTCGGATATCACAGGGTGCATACGACCTTGACGTTTCAACATGTATACATATTCGGGCTGATCTGAATGACACTTCAGAATGCGTTCGAAAAAAGAGTATCTACAGTTTTCCAATCCAATGGATCTTAGCTGCTCGTCTTCCACTTTTGACTCTTGTTCTGATTGTTGAACAATAGCAGGTAACTGTTTGTGATCTCCAATGAAGACAAACTTGCGAATGGCATTACCATTGTTGGCAGTGAACAATCCGATTAGGTGAGGTTCCAAAATTTGAGAAGCTTCATCTACTATGGCAAGGTCAAATTGCTTTAGCTCAAACAATGATGACGTGGATGTGATGGAGGCGGTTGTGCCTACATAGACACGAACTGATTGAAGATATCGTTTAACTTCATCAGCTTTAGATAGTGAGTTGATTCGGTTTTTTAACAGATATGATGTGTCAAAATGCTTTGTACATGAATGTTCATGCCCTATTCTGATGAAATCGATCTTCTCTTTTATCAGTTTTGAACAGATCTCCTCCACTGCGCGGTTTGTATAGGATACCAGTAATATGGAGGTATGCTCGTCTGCCAGTGTCTCTTTTAGAATATTCACGAGAGCGAATGATGTCTTGCCAGTGCCAGGAGGACCAATGACGATATAATAATCTTTCGCTTGTTTTGCTCGTAGCACTAATTCGTTGAATGCTCCGTAATCGCCAGTCAATTGAAGGGCGTGGTCTACCTTTGCTTTCCGTTGATTCAGAATAAGATCCTTACGATCTTTGTTTTTTATTGATAAAAAAGAGAAAAGATCTTTGAAGTTGAATGAAAAAGAGGAGTCAAGGAAGTCGTGTTCCATTGCCCATCGCACATTCTTTTGCTCTTTGAAGACATTCTTGTTTCGTTGTGGAGAACGAAGTTTGAGTGTCACAGATTCTTTATGCAAATCTGTGATGGTGGCACGGAAAACAATATCGTGACACATATTGGGTACCTCATGATCTTTATAAGCGTAAAAGACCACAACATCCCCTTCCCTGAAGTTGGGCAGATTAGCTTGATCTTTTTCGTCAATGCCTAGTTTGACAATATCCACTCCCAACCCCGTACCTTCACTAACGGCAGTTTCCATCAGAGAAAGATCACAATAGGCCATACCCTCTTGTACCTTTTCTTCCATCGATAAATTCCATGCAGATGCAAAAGCAGCCTTTGCCATGTGATATTCTTTCTCTAAAAAAGTGTAGAATCGGAAGAAATAAGCTTTCTCAAGGGGTGAGGCTTGTTGGATAGTGTTCAACACTTCCTCTATTTTTGGTTTTTGAAATCTTTCCCACAACTTGCTTCTTGATTTGTTTATGTTCAGATCTTCAGCTGTCAGTCGTTCTATGGATGTGATATTGCCTTGCTCCAACATTTTCTCCAGCCAAACAATTTCGTTGCGTAATTGAAGGGCTGTGAACAACAGAGAAGGGGCGGGTCCCTCTTTGATTAGTCCATTTTCAGAATTCAAATCTTTCCCTTCCGTTGGATATTTGGAATAGAGCAATAGACAGTTCACATCGTCGGATGACATCTGTAGATTGTATTTCAACCAGGCTAAATAAAATAACATTTGGACATAATGTTTCTCCTGATGTACGCCATTGGGGAATCCCCATTTGCCTGATTTCTGTTCGATAAGCACTTTTTTGTCATCGGTAAGTAGGTCCATACGACCTTGCACTCCTAACATCTCGCAGAAGAAAGAGGGTTCCAATAGTACTTTTTCAGGATCGAAAATTCGATAGCCATTCAATTGTTTCTTTGTGTATAATAGCAGGTTTTGTTGTTGACGTTTTGCCTCTTCATGAAATTCTTTCGAGTCGAATTCCGGACATGTGATTAAATTCATTGGGAAGGTATGGAAGAATCGTTGGGCACTCTCCGGGTAGGAAACGGGCGTTTCGTTGTAGACCGCCTCGTCCAAAAGTTGTCCTGCAAAGTTACCGATTAAAATAGCTTGAGAAATTTTCTTGGGCATTAGTCGTTTAATCAGGTAAGAGTAAGGGGTGAGACCATATTCTTCAAAGCATTCAGCAATGGTTGAGATGTCGAGTAGGAAATCGGGCTCATAAATGATGAATTCTGGATAGTAAATATTCCCCTTTAGTTTGGGACGAATCAGATTCAGTTGAGAGCCTTCTTTTATCATTTTCCCTATCGGAGAGAGATTGCCCGCATCTGTAGAGAAAGAATAGCACACTACAGCTTCATCGCTTATGTCGTCTGCTATTTCAGCATAGATAAAGCTGTCGTCCCAATGATTAACCACTACGCGTAGTGAATTGGTGATGGGACGTTCAACATGTGCAGTTTCCATCCAAAAATCATTCGGAAGGAGATTTGATAAGGATTTTGGCAGTGGGGTCTGATGAAGACAACTGACAAATTCTGCAAGCAAACGAACATCATAAGGGAGAGTCCTGTTGAGTTCTTCTTCGTGATATTTTTTCAAAAATCGGATCTTGGATCTGAAATGATTCAAGGCATGATAAACGTTCTTTTTCAGATGATGTTTCTTGGTGAGGTAATCCATTTTGGAGAATGGACCAGAGAAAGCGAAACCAGCATCTTTTGTCTTGTCATCTAATATGAGATAAAACAGTCTTTTTAATGTAATGTAAGATTGGTGGGGTGAAACTTTCTCTTTGTTTTTACAGATAGTGATTAGATCTTGATAGATAGTTTCCACAGGAACGTTCTTGTATTTTGACATAATTTGCAAGTTTTGTTTCATGCAAAATTAGTAAATAGTCAGATTAAAAGTGTTATCTTTGCCGTGAAATCTGTAAAGGTGAGTTCTATAAATCCATCGAATAGAGAATAATTGGTAGATTATGGGTTATAGTACCCGCTTAGTTTACGTACTTTGAA